>CAZOSH010000009.1:0-14537 GCA_964582395.1 uncultured Oscillospiraceae bacterium
TACTGATTCGCTCGGGGTTGAGAAAACGTTCAAAGATCAGTGAATAATGCAAAGGCTCAACATCGGTTATACGCAGACAGTATGCGGCAATACTTCCTGCACCCGAGCCTCTGCCGGGACCAACGGGAACACCCTTGGATTTTGCATAGGCTATGAAATCACTGACTATAAGGAAATAGTCGGTGAAGCCCATTTTATTTATCATGGAAAGCTCATATTCGAGCTGCTTTGCGCATCTTCCGTCATCGTTGGGATAGCGCTGAGCAAGACCCTTGTAGCAAAGCTCGCGGAGATACTCATCGTGGGCTTTGCCATCGGGCACATCAAAATTAGGCAGATGATATTTGCCGAATGTAAACTCCATATTGCACATATCGGCAATTCTTTGGCTGTTTTCAATTGCCTCGGGTGCATATGGGAAGAGTGCGGACATTTCTTCTTCCGACTTGATATAGAAGTTTTCCGAAGAGAAACGCATTCTGTTTTCTTCATCTAAAGTGGTGCCCGTCTGTATGCATAAAAGCACATCGTGCATCTTACTGTCGTCGCGGGTTATGTAGTGGCAATCATTGGTAGCAACGAGGGGGATACCTGTTTCCTTGGAGAGCCGCACCAGCATAGGATTGATGCGCTGCTGCTCCTCAATGCCGTGATCCTGTATTTCGAGGAAATAATTGCCCTGACCGAAAAGCGCGTTATATTTCAGCGCGCAAGCCTTGGCATCTTCATAATTGCCGTGAAGCAGAAGCTGAGCTACTTCGCCTGCAAGACAGCCCGACAGGACAACAAGACCTTCGGAATATTGGCTTAGAAGTTCAAAGTCAACACGGGGATGCTGATAAAAGCCCTCGGTAAACCCGCGGGAGCAAAGCTTGGTCAGGTTTTTGTAGCCTGTTTCATTCTTGCATAAAAGGGTAAGGTGATAGGAGTTATAGTCAAGCTCATACACCTGATCGAAGCGGGTGCGTGCGGCAACATACAGCTCACAGCCGATGATAGGCTTGATTCCTGTTTTTTTTGCGGCGCGGTAGAAGTTGATAACTCCGTACATTACGCCGTGGTCGGTTATGGCGATGGCGGTCTGACCCAAATCTTTGACATGCTGACAAAGCCTGTCTATACGGCAAGCGCCGTCAAGCAGGCTGTATTCGGTATGTACGTGAAGATGGGCAAAACTCATATTTCCAACTCCTCGGCAAGTTTGATAAGCTTTTTAAGTCGGTTGTTAAGACCCGGGCGGGAGATAGGATCGCTGTGCTTTTCGCACAGTGCGCCCAGTGAAAGCTCCGGATATTCCCGTCTCAGACGGGCGGTCTCCTGCATTGCGGGGGGAAGGGCAGACAGCTTGTCTGCCTTTTCAAGTTTGTTTATAGCATCGATATGTATTGCCGCAGCGGCAATGGTCTTATCGAGATTTGCAGTTTCAAAGTTTACACGGCGGTTGATCTTGTTGATAAGCTCTCGCTCGATCTTCACCACCATTATGTTCATGGCAGAAGATGGAGCGCCTGCCATAGTCAAAATATCTTCAATGGTGGAGCTACCTTTAAAATAGAGAATATGGTTGCCACGGCGGAGCACATAGCCTGCCGCAAGTCCCATTTCCGAAAGCAGGGTAGCGGTCTGACGCGCCACGTGGTAGTGGGATGTGACTATTTCAAGATGATAAGATTTTTCGGGTGCGGAGGCATTTCCACCGGTGAGCAATATTCCGCGGATAAAGGCATTTTTGCAGCAGTCATTCTCTACGAAGGCGCGGTTAAGTTGCAGATTTGAACGGTTATATTCGTAGCCAAATGCCTCAAAAGCGCGGCGCAGGTTTTCTTCACCTGTCAGGGTGAGGATATTGCCATCCTGCTTGAAGGGTACACCGAAGACCTGACGGCAGATGGTCATGACCCGCTTTCGTGCCGATGGGTTGGAAAGTTGAAGCTTTATCCCGTCTGCCGAAAATTTACTTGCATAGAGCATCATACCGAGACACTCGGCATAGATGCAATCGGGGCAAACAAAAGAGGCGGCGGCAAGCTCTGTTTTTAAGTCGGAATTAAAAGACATTTTTTATCCCTTTTCTATATCGCGGTGACGGATAACAACATTGTGGTTTTTCTTTTCAAGGCGTGTTTTGAGATTTTCGGCAATGGCAACCGAGCGGTGCCTGCCGCCTGTGCATCCTACCGCAACAACCAAGGAGGTTTTACCCTCGGAAAGATAAAGGGGAATCAGGTAGTCGAGCAGAGAGAATATGCGGTCGGAAAACTCAACTGCAGGAGCTTTTGAGAAAACAAAGTCATAAACCTCCTTGTCAAGACCGCACTTGGGGCGAAGACCCTCAACATAGAAGGGGTTTTCAATAAAACGGGCATCAAATACCATATCCGATTCGTGAGGGATGCCGTGTTTGAAACCGAAACTTAAAACACTGATAACCATAGCACTCTTTGCACCGCCCTCACCAAACAGATTAAGCAGATGGGATTTAAGATTTGCGGTGGAGAGAGAAGAAGTATCGATAACATAGTCAGCAGAAAGACGGACAGGGTCCATTCTTGTCCGCTCTTTAGCTACCGCCTCATAAATATCCCCGTGGATATCCAGGGGATGACGGCGGCGGTTTGCCTTGTGGCGGTTTATGATCTGCTCGTTGGAGCAGTCAAGGAAGAGAAGATAGCAGGGAATACCTTTTTCGTTAAGACCTGCACGAAGGGTAAAAAGACTTTCTGCATTTGCATTACTGCGCACGTCAACAACCAATGCTATTTTTTTGTATTTTGCGGCAGTACTTAAAAACAGGTCAATAAAATGATGTGCCAAGTCGCAGGGGATATTGTCTATACAATAATAACCGTTGTCTTCAAGGACATCAACAGCCATACTCTTTCCGGCTCCACTCATTCCCGAAATTATAATACACTCCATAATCTTACTCCTCTCCTAAAACCTTGATTTCGCGCTGCAACTCTACACCGAAGTTGTCGTAAACCGTTTTTTGTATATGCGCAACAAGCGCCATTACATCGGCACAGGTTGCATTGCCTGTGTTGATAACAAAGCCCGCGTGCTTCTCGGAAACCTGCGCGCCGCCGATGGAAAAGCCTTTTAAATTGCTGTCCTGTATAAGCTTTCCCGCAAAGTATCCTTCGGGACGCTTGAAGGTGCTTCCGGCAGAAGGCTTGTCAAGAGGCTGGCTTTCTCGTCTGCGGCGGGCAAGATCTGCCATTTTTTCCTTGATCTCGGCCTTGTCACCCTTGGCAAGACGGAATGTGGCACGAAGTATCAACAGTTCGGGGTGCTCTTTGAAAAAACTCTGCCTGTAGCCGAAATTATGTTCATCAAGAGAAAGTGTATGTACTTTTCCTTGCGGG
Organism: uncultured Oscillospiraceae bacterium; assembly: GCA_964582395.1. Lineage (GTDB taxonomy): Bacteria > Bacillota > Clostridia > Oscillospirales > Butyricicoccaceae > RGIG3513. The sequence continues at coordinate 3,366 of CAZOSH010000009.1, forward strand.
TCGCAATAGACTGTGGTGACAAGTACATCCTTGATCTCGCCGCCGTATGCACCTGCATTCATCATAACCGCTCCGCCTACAGTGCCGGGAACGCCGTGGGCAAACTCCAGACCTGTCAGTCCGTGCTCTGCGGCAGCGGTAGCGGTCAGCGCAAGGGAAGTACCTGCACAAACGGTGATCTCGTCATTGCTTATTATGGGTTCGGCAGATGCAAGCTTGACTATGGTGCCATCAAAGCCTTCGTCACGGACAAGCACATTGGTACCGTTGCCCAAGACGGCATAGCGTTCATCTGCGCGGTTAAGCTCAGCAATCAGTGCGGGTGCTTCAGCTTCCTCGGCTATGATAAAACGAGCGGCTTTTCCACCAAGCTTGAAGGAAATATGCTCACTCAGCGGCTCATCGGTTAAAATCTTAAGTTTTTTAAAAGCGGAAAGGTCAAGGGTCTTCATAGTTATGCTCCTTCAAAAGAGGGATAATTATCCCCAAAAGCCTAAGCGGCGGTTAAGATCAAGATACTTTTCGTATTTTGCCTGATACTGCTGCTGTCTGTCAGGAGTAGAGTTGTACTCATTTTTGACAGCAACATACTTGTATATTTCGTCTTCGCTTTTCAAAAGTCCGATTGCCAAGGCTGCACCAAGCGCAGCACCGAGCGATGTAGATTCTTCGTTTTTCATTGTGACTATCTTTGCCTTGCAGATATCAGCCTTCATTTTCAGCCACAGGGGGCTCTTTGCACCGCCGCCAAGAGAGATTATGCGATCGGCATTGATCCCGCTCTTCTGCAAAAGCTCAACATTTTCGCGGAGAAGGAAGGAAATACCCTCCATAATTGCATGAGCTACATCAAAGCGGTCGGTGTCAAGGGAAAGTCCGTAAAGAACACCCTTGGCATCGGGGTTGGAAATTGGGGACAGATAGCCATTGAAATGGGGCAGGGCAATAAGCTCACCGATTGGAGTGCCCTTTTCTTCTATCTTTTCATTGATGTAGACGTATATATCCTTGCCCTGTTCCTTGCAGAGTTCAATATCCTTGGAAAGGAAGGCATCCTTGTACCATTTCAGCAGCATTCCTGCCGTGGGGCAATAGGGAAGTGCCAGATATCTTCCGCTGAGTCCGTGGGGAAGTACAATAACAGGTGAGGGGAAGTTTTCGGGACGAAAATCGGGCAGGGTGGCGGCAATTGCAAGCACTGTGCCGGTGGTCTCGCAAACAACACCGGGGACAATATTTCCCGCACCGATGGCAGAAGCGCATTGGTCAAGCATTCCGTTGACCACCACCGCACCGTCCACGCCCATAGCTTCACAGGCTTCGGGAAGAAGGTCGCCCAAGATCAGGTCGGGGTCGGAAAGAGCAGGCAGCTTATCTATATCTATGCCGGCAATGTCCAAAAACTTGCGGCTGTATTCCTTTTTGCGGATGTCCACATAACCGGAGCAAGCGTAGACCGATATTTCGGCAGTCATAACACCCGACAGACGGTATATAACGAAATCGTGGAGCATAAGGAACTTATATGTGTTATTGTAACGCTCAGGCTGATGCTTCTTTATCCACATTATCTTTGCAAGAGGGATGACGGGGTCGAGACCGGATATGCCTGTTACGGAATAATATTCCTCGGCAGAAATATGCTTGCTGAGATAATCTATTTCCTCAGTGGGACGTGTATCTGTCCAAACAATGGCTTTACCCAAAACATTACCGTCTTTGTCCACGGGTATAAGGGTTTCAGCCTGACCGGTAACGGTGACGGCGGCGATCTCATTGCCGCATTTATGCTCGGCAACTATCTCAGAAAAAAGCTTGTATGCTGCGGTGATATAGGTCTCTGCATCATACTCGATAAAGCCGGGGGCAGGATAGTCATATGTAAACTCAAAGCTCTTTACCGACAGAGCATTAAAGTCCTTGTCGTAAAGGGCGGCCTTGAGTGATGTTGTGCCGTAATCCAAAACAAGAATTTTGTCTTTCATCAAGGTTACCTCCGAAATAAAGCTATTTATACCATTATACTTTAATTTATATAATAACACAAGATAAATAATAATGTAAGACGGTAAACTGATTTTATAATTATTTGACCCTGATTTTTATAGACAAGAGAGTCATGGCGGTTTAATATAAAATCAGAAAAGTATGGATAAGGAGAAAGAACTATGCTTAAAGTTATACTTATCGGCGCGGGTGACCGCGGAATGACATACACCGACATTATGTTCGGTGAGCGTTTTAAGGTTGTTGGTGTTGCAGAGCCTGTGCGTGAGCGCAGAGAATATGTGGCACAAAAGCACGGCATTGCTCCCGATATGGTTTTTGAATCTTGGGAGGATCTGCTTGCACTTCCCAAATGTGCAGATCTGGCAGTTATTGCAACTATGGACAGAGACCATTTTGCACCCACAATGAAGGCTATTGAACTGGGTTATGATATGCTTCTTGAAAAGCCCGTATGCCCCACCGCAGAGGAATGTGTAAAGATTCGTGATGCGGCAAAGGCAAAGGGCGTTAAAATATTGGTTTGCCACGTTTTGAGATATTCTCCCTTCTTCCGTACCCTCAAGGATCTGGTGGACAGCGGACTTGTTGGCAGAATAATCAACATTGAGCACAACGAATGTGTATGGAACCTCCATCAGAGCCATAGCTTCGTAAGAGGAAATTGGGGCAACTCGGACAGATCCTCCTGTATGATACTGCAGAAGTGCTGTCACGATATGGACATCCTTCAGTGGCTTATCGGAAAAAAGTGCAGTAAGGTCCATTCCTTTGGCAGCCTTACATATTTCACCCGCGAAAATTGCCCCGAAGGCGCTCCCGACTATTGTGTTCAGGGATGCCCTCATTCCGACGAGTGCTGCTATGATGCCATCAAGGTATATGTAAAAGACGAAGAAAATCTCTGGTTCAGAGAAGCTTGCACACAGAAAAAGAAACCCACCAACGAAGAGGTTATGGAGGCTATCTCCACTAACAACTACGGCAGATGCGTTTTCAAATGCGATAACAATGTTGTTGACCATCAGGTCGTTAACCTTGAGTTTGAAGATGGCGCAACGGTTTCATTCAATATGTGCGCATTTAATGCAAAGGGCAGAAGCATCCGTATTATGGGTACAAAGGGCGAGCTTGTTGGAAATATGGATTGCGATACCATAGATTTCTTCAATTTCCTTACTCAAAAGCACGAAAAGATACCCGTCAGCAACGCTGTACTTGGCAACACCATTGCCGAAGGACATGGCGGCGGCGACAAGGGAATAGTCAATGTTCTCTATAAATACCTGACCGAAGGCTACGACGGCGATATGCTCAGTGAGATCGAGATATCGGTACAGAACCACCTGATAGCTTTTGCGGCTGAAAAGTCCAGAGTTGAAGGCGTTATAGTAGATATGGATCAGTTTGAAAAAGAATTGAAAGGTTGACATTGGGATTATGGAAAAAATAATCAAGGGAGATAAGATCAAGGAAATTCTCGAGGTGCTGGAGGCATACGAGATCCCCGAAAGCTTTATCGGCGCTACCCGCTTCGGAAGCGGACATATAAATGATACATATTGCATCGTTTGTCAGCCTAAAGAGGGAGACGCTGTAAGATACATACTGCAGGGATTGTCTCCCGCGGCATTTTCCAGACCTGACAAGTTGATGGATAACTATGTCAATATAACCTCCTATCTTCGCAGAAAGATAAAGGAAGAAAACGGAGATCCCGACAGAGAGACCCTGGGACTTGTTCGCACCAAGGATCGCTTGAATTATTACACCGACAGCCACGGCAAAGTATGGCGTCTTGTTCCTTTTATAGAGGGTACCGATTGCTATCAGACCGCAACCCCTGAGCTTTTTGAAGCATCTGCAAGGGCATTCGGAAGATTCCAGTATCTGCTGAGAGAATACCCTGCAAGTCTGCTTTATGAGACCATTCCTCATTTTCACGATACCGAGGACAGATATGCAAAGCTTATTGCAGCCATCAAGGCTGACAAGTGCGGCAGAGCCAAGGAAGTTGCGGCAGAGATAGAGTTTGCCACATCCCGCAAAGCTGATTGCTCGGTAGTATTGCAGGCTCACAGAGAGGGAAAGCTTCCTTTGAGAGTAACCCACAACGATACCAAGCTTAACAATGTGCTTATCGACCGTAGAACAGGCGACGGATTGTGCGTTATAGACCTTGATACCACTATGCCCGGACTTGTTGTTAATGATTTCGGTGATTCTATCCGTTTTGGTGCAAATCACAGTGCCGAGGATGAAAAAGACTTGTCAAAAGTTAACTTTGATATTATACTATACGAGGGATATACTCGTGGTTTCTTAGAGGGACTGCAGGGTGGCCTCACTGATGCTGAAATAGAGTATTTGCCTTGGGGCGCTCGTCTTATGACTCTTGAATGCGGTATGCGTTTCCTCACCGATTATCTTGACGGAGACAATTATTTCCGTATTTCCTATCCCGAGCAGAATCTTGATCGTTGCAGAACACAGTTCAAGCTGGTCAAGGATATGGAAGAACAGTTTGAACAGATGTGCAAAATCGTAAGGGATCTTGCATCGGCAACAAAAAAGGACTAAACGAAGGGAGCTTTGTTATGAACATTCTTGTAACCGGTGGAGCGGGATATATAGGCTCCCATACCTGCCTTGAATTGCTTTCCTGCGGCTATGAAGTAACGGTTATTGATAATCTGAGCAATTCAAGTCGTGAAAGCCTTGACCGTGTGGCACAGCTTGCGGGCAAGCAGGTGAAATTTTATGAGGGTGATGTTCGTGACAAGGCTCTTTTGCGTAAAATATTCGCAGAAAATGAGATCGGTTGCGTCATCCATTTTGCAGGACTTAAAGCGGTTGGCGAGTCGGTACAGATGCCTCAGAAATATTATGATAATAACTTGGGCTCTACCCTTGCACTGACCGAGATCATGGATGAAGTGGGAATGAGAAACATTGTTTTCTCATCTTCTGCAACAGTCTATTCTGCAGACAATGAAATGCCCCTCAGCGAAAATGCAAAAACAGGCAATTGCACTAACCCTTACGGTTGGACAAAATATATGATCGAGCAGATACTTAAAGGTCTTTCTGCATCCAATGAGGATTGGGGCATCGTTATGCTCAGATACTTCAACCCCATCGGTGCTCACGAAAGCGGTAGAATAGGCGAAGCCCCCGACGGCATTCCCAACAACCTGATGCCCTATATCACTCAGGTGGCAGTTGGCAAGCGTGAAAAGCTTTCGGTCTTCGGCAATGATTATCCCACACCTGACGGCAGCGGTGTCCGCGATTATATCCATGTTGTAGACCTTGCAAAGGGACATGTGGCGGCAATCAAGTATATTTTAAAGAATAAAGGCTGTGAAGTCTTTAACCTTGGCACAGGCTGCGGATACAGTGTTTTGCAGATGGTTGAGAACTTTGAAAAGGCAAACGGAGTCAAAGTTCCCTATGTTATCGGACCACGCAGGGCAGGGGACTTGGCAGAGTGCTATGCCGATCCTTCAAAGAGTGAAAAGCTCTTAGGATGGAAGGCAGAAAAGGGCATTTTTGATATGTGCAAGGATGCCTGGAATTGGCAGAAGAACAATCCCGACGGATACGGCAAAAAATAAACAGCCTTCCGCTTTTTACGGTAAATAGCAAAAAACAACGATTTTTTTAGGATACTCCCTTAAAATGTCTTGACAAAAGGCGATTTGGGGAGTATTATTTTTTTTGGTAATGAAAACGCTTACATTGTTGAAAATGGTCGGGTTTATTCTTGACATCAATTATTTATTAAGGTAATATCGTAAGTGAATAGATATATTTTTATGCCGTTTTTGCGGCAAGAAAAAGGAGCGCGATATTATGTTTAAAGCAGGTTTTTCCAGAGTGGATATCACACCCCCGTTGGGTGAGCATCTGGCAGGTTATTTCAGTGTAAGACTTGCCGACGGAATACTTGATCCCTTATACCTCAATGCACTGGCAATGAACGATGGTGAGAACACCAATATCATCATCACCACCGACTGCCTCAGTATTATGGAAGTTTTTGCAACAAAGATCCGCGGAATGATCTCCAAGGAAACAGGAGTTCCCGCTGATAATATTATGATCACCGCATTGCATCAGCATACATCCTTCCGTCTCGGCGTATGGCCTTGGACAGGAAGTATGGAAAATCCCAGCTATCTTGAGATGCTGTGGCGCAAGTATATCGACGTTGCAAGAATGGCAATGGACGATATGAAAGAAGCAACCATCTCCACCGCTATTCAGGAAACCGCTGAGCCTATATCCTTTATTCGCCGTTTCAAGATGAAGGATGGCTCTACAGTTACCAATCCCCGTAACCTTGATCCCAACATTGATCACCCCATCGGTGATGCCGATAATAATGTTCGTCTTGTCCGTTTCACCCGTAAGGATGCAAAGGACATAGCTTTTGTAAACTTCTCCACCCATCCCGATGTTATCAGTGGTAAAAAGTGGTCTGCAGACTGGCCCGGCTTTGTCCGCACCTACGTCGAGCAGGATCTGGGTGATGTTCACTGCCTGATTGCAAATGGTGCACAAGGAGATACCAACCATTGTAACAGATATATACCCGAGGAGAACGGCGGCTACGAGTGGAGCAAGCATATGGGCAGAGTTATCTCTGACACTGTCATCGACATTTGGAACAAGACCACCGAGCATAAGGATACACAGCTCTTCTCCGAGGTCAAAATGGTCTACAATAAGACCAATACTAACGGCATTGAACGTGTTGAAGAGTGCCAGAAGATGGATGCGGATTATTGGGCAGGCAAGCTTGACGGCCCCAACAAGCCCAACGCTACCACAATGGGTGAGGTCAGAAGGATCAAGAATATCCGTCAGGAGACCATTTGTCAGAAGATCCCCGTCACAGTTATGGCAGTGGGTGATATAGCCTTTGTCGGTTACGGCGGCGAGCCCTTCACCGAGTATGCAACCAATTCCCGCGCAGCGGCCCCCGAAATGTTCGTAATTACTTGCGGACTTGCTAACGGACAGCAGGGCTATCTGCCCACCAAGAATGCTTTTGCAGAGGGCGGTTATGAGGCAAGAAGCTCCCGCTTCACTCCCACTCTTCCCGAAGAGCTTCAGGGTGCTGCAAAGGAAATGCTGGATAAGTGCAATATTTATAAGAAATAAAACATAAACAGACTAAAAGGAGACAAGAAGATGATTGACACAAGAACAGTCAGATTTGCCGTTATCGGTTCCGGCAAGATCGGACGCAGCCATATGAGAGGCTGTATCGCTAACCACAATTCCGAGCTGGTTGCTATCTGCGATCCCGACGTAGAGCGCATCCACGAGACCGCTGAGATGTACTCCATTCCTGAAGATCGCGTTTACACCGACTGGAAGGAAATGCTCAAGCGCGATGATATCGATGCAGTTATCGTTGCAACTCCCGACCAGGTTCACGCTGAGCAGACCGTTGCCTGCCTTGAGAGCGGCAGACACGTTCTGTGCGAAAAGCCCTTCGCTCTTACCCGCGAAGATTGCCAGGCTATGATCGATGCCGAGAGACGTACCGGCAAGAAGATCATGGTTGGTCAGGCAGGCAGATATGCTCCCGGCTTTGTTAAGGCACACGAGATCATCGAGTCCGGTCTTATCGGCGAGCTGTTCTATGCAGAAACCGAATATGCACACGATTATTCCAAGATCCCCGGCAAGACCATCAACGGCGAAGAATGCAATTGGCGTCTTGACCCCAAGCGTCACGGCATCCTGGGCGGTGGCTGCCACGCTCTTGATATGATCCGTTGGATGGCAGGTAACCCCACAGAAGTTACCTCCTATGCTAACAGAATGATGCTTAAGGATTGGCCCACCGACGATACCTCCATCACTATTATGCGTTTCCCCAACGGCGCTATCGGTAAGGTATTCGTTTCCATCGGTCTGAAGAGAAACTACACAATGAGAAGCTGCTTCTACGGCACCAAGGGCTCCATCATCTGTGACAATACCTCCGACCATCTGATGCTCTACCGTACCGACCTTGAGGACAAGGGAATCCCCTTCACCACTCCTCTTAAGATCGACATCGAGCCTGAAAGCCACAACACCAAGGCTGAGATACTTGAGTTCGCTGACATCATCCTCAACGATAAGCCCGTCAAGACCACCGCTTGGGAAGGTTCTTGCACAGTTGCTCTTGCTCTTGCAGCAGTTGAGAGTAATGCAATCGGCGGCCCCGTTAAGGTCGATTATAACTTCTGATATTAAATTAGAGAATAATTGCGAAAACCGCGCTCTTAAAGAGTGCGGTTTTTGTCATTTGTGGCTGAAAATATAATTTCTGTAACTGATTTAATATAGAATAATCCGCGGTATTTTCATATAATGAAATCAACAAATGTTAAAGGAGCAGAAGTGTTATGAGTGATTTTAAGACTTTGAGAATGGCTGTTATCAGCGCAGGCGCAATCGGCGTAGCCCATATGAGAGCCTGCTATATGAATTATAATACCGACCTTGTGGCAATTGCCGAGCCCGATGAGGGCAGACTTAAGGCTGCTGCAGAGCTTTATCACATTGCCGAAAAGGATATGTATACCGATTGGAGAGAGATGATCAAGCGTGATGATATTGATGCAGTTATCGTTGCATCTCCCGACCAGTATCACGCAGAGCATACAGTTGCATGCTTAGAGGCAGGCAAGCACGTTTTGTGCGAAAAGCCCTTCGCTCTTACCCGTGAAGACTGCCAGGCTATGATCGATGCACAGAGACGCACAGGTCTCAAGCTGATGGTCGGTCAGGCAGGCAGATATGCTCCCGGCTTTGTCAAGGCAAAGGAACTCATCACTTCCGGCATCATCGGTGAGATATTCTATGCTGAGAGCGAATATGCACACGATTATTCCAAGATTCCCGGACAGGCAATCAATGGTCAGCCCTGCAATTGGCGTCACGACCCCAAGCGTCACGGCATCTTGGGCGGCGGCTGCCACGCTCTTGATATGATCCGTTGGATGGTTGGCAACCCCACAGAAGTAACATCCTATGCAAATAAGATGATGCTTAAGGATTGGCCCACCGATGATACCTCCATCACCATTATGCGTTTCCCCAGCGGTGCTATCGGCAAGGTATTCGTTTCCATCGGTGTTAAGCGCAATTACACAATGAGAAGCTGCTTCTATGGAAGCAAGGGCTCCATCATCTGCGACAATACCTCCGACCATCTGATGCTTTACCGCACCGACCTTGAGGACAAGGGAATCCCCTTCACCACTCCTCTCAAGATCGACATCGAGCCCGAAAGCCATAATCTTAAGGCTGAGGTTTCCGAGTTTGCAGAGATCGTTCTTAATAACGAAGAAGTCAAGCTCACCGCAACCGAAGGCTCTTGCACAGTAGCTCTTGCTCTTGCAGCAGTTGAGAGTAATGCAATCGGCGGACCTGTTAAGGTAGATTATAATTTCTAAGTAACGTAAAAAAGTCTGCTCTTCAGCAGACTTTTTTATATGGAAGAACCTTGATTATTTTTCAGCAAGGTATATAATGAACCTTGTGAGTAAACTATCACAACAGCTAACAGAAAAAGGCAAAGGAGATAAAACTATGTTTAAAGCAGGTTTTTCAAGAGTTGACGTTACACCCCCTCTGGGCAGTAATCTTGCAGGTTATTTTTCCAAACGCCCCGCAGACGGAATACTTGACCCACTCTATCTTAATGCTCTGGCAATGACCGACGGTGAGCAGACCAATATAATCATTACATCTGACTTTCTCAGCGTTATGGAGGTCTTTGCAACAAAGATCCGCGGACTTGTTTCCGAGCGCACAGGTGTTCCTGCCGATAATATAATGATCACCGCGCTTCATCAGCATACATCCATCCGCATTGGCTGCTGGCCCTGGACAGGAAGTATGGAGGATGAAAACTATCTTACTATCCTTTATGCAAAATACTGCGATGTTGCCCAAATGGCAATTGATGATATGGCAGAGGCAGAGGTCTGCACTGCTATAGGCGAGACCGACGAAAAGATCGCCTTTATCCGCCGCTACAAGATGAAGGACGGCAGCACCAAGACCAACCCCGGCAGACTTAATCCTGAGATCGACCATTCTATCGGAAACGCCGATAATAATGTCCGTCTTATCCGCTTTAAGAGAAAGGATAATAAAGATATTGCCTTTGTCAACTTTGCCGATCATCCCGATGTTATCGGCGGCAGAAAGATATCTGCCGATTGGCCCGGATTTGTCCGCAAGTACACCGAGCAGGATATTCCCAATGCCCGTTGCATTATTTTGAACGGCGCTCAGGGTGATATCAATCACGTTAATACGGGTATTGCCGAGGTGCAGATGGGTCACGATTGGTGCAACCATATGGGCAGAGTTATAGCCGACACTGTTGTCAAGCTTTGGGACAAGACCCAAAAGCACGAGGACACCGAGCTTTATTCCGAGATCAAAATGGTCTATATTCCCACCAATACTCTTGGAATGGACAATAGGGAAGAATTGCTTGAGTATCAGAGAAAATACGATGCGGGAGAGCTTGGTGAAGATGTAGATATCGCAAAGCTTGCCGCGGCGGGAAGAATGGCAGACCTGCCTATGATGACTATTTGCCAAAAGGTTCCCGTTACTGTTATGGGCATCGGCGATATCGCCCTTGTGGGCTTCGGCGGAGAGCCTTTCACCGAATATGCCGAGTTTTCCCGCGCAGCAGCTCCCGAGCTGATGGTTATCACCTGCGGTCTTGCCAACGGTCAGCAGGGATATCTGCCTTCGGTTCAGGCTTTTGCAGAGGGCGGCTACGAAGCAAGCAATTCCAGATTTTCTTCCGAAGGGCCTGCAATGCTTCAGAGCACCGCCAAGGAACTGTTGGATAAGCACAATAAATATAAAAAATAAAAAACTTATAGGCATCAGATCAAAAGCGCAGATGGATTTCCGTCTGTGCTTTTGTTATTTTGGGCTTAATAATTTAATGCAATGCGGGAAAAATAGGCATAAGCAAATAATACAATGCTTATTTAAGGAGAATAATATGAAAAAGATCTTTGCGCTTATCATGGCGCTGCTTATGTTATCGACAATGCTTATGGCTTGCGGAAGAAGAAATAACAATGCGGTATCACCGGATACACCTTCAAGCCCCGATACCCCCGA
>CAZOSH010000010.1:0-14331 GCA_964582395.1 uncultured Oscillospiraceae bacterium
ACACTATACAAACCCCTCAGTCTTTTTGCTACGCAAAAATCCAGCTCCCCTATAAGGGGAGCCGAGCCGCCCGCCCGCGGGAGGCGCAACGCCTCCCCTACGACCGATACCGGCGGCAACACCGAAATTATTCTTTAAATACCATAGGGCAAAAGTCCCACAGAAAGGGGAAATATGAATACATATTTAGAACATAAAAAACGAAAAAACGGCTTTCACGAGGTAACCAACGAGCTGATTACTCCGGAAAAGCCTATAAAACCAACAGAAAACACGAAAGTCAAGCAATTGGCAGATAACAGCTTTCCCTACTATACCGAGAAAACAACGGAGGCGGGCAGCACAGCGCCGAGAAAAAACGCTACAACCGACCCTCTGGGTCTTTACAAGACACCGTCAGTATCGGCTGAAAAAACCACCCAAGCTGTGGAGATCGAGACGTTAAAGGAGCTTCCCGCGCCAAAAGAAGAGATCGACCTTTCCCAAGACACCCGCTACAAAGTGACAAAAAGATCCATACCCTATGACCCTGCTGATTCGTGGCTTGAGGGGAATAATTATACTCCGGGAAACGGAACTCAGAATTACATTGAGATGCAGGGAAATCTGCGGGAATATCTTGAAAGGACAGAGCGGGAAATAACCGAGCTTGAAGAGAAGAATGACCAAAAGCTGAAAAACAGCGGATATGCTGAAAGAAGGCTTGGTCAGATAGACAAGTTAAACGGTATGATCGACAGGTATTATGACTTTTATGACCGCTTTAAAAACGATCTGCCTTGGTGGAAGAATTCCGAAGAAATGGAGGATGAGCTTGCTTTTTTAACAAGCGAGAGGAAAGCATTGCAAAACCTTCAAAGAAGGCTGACCAAGCCCTCGGACAACGGAGCGTATCAAACCTTGCCGTATAGAGTTTCGTACACCCCGCCGCAAACAGAAAAGCTATCCTTAAACATCGCAAGCCCGCAGACGGCTGTATCTGCTGCGGCAAGGGTAAGCGCTGCGGCATCACAACCCACAACATCCTCGGCAGGCAATGCTAACTTTACGGCGCAACCTGCGGCAACTGCTTCTGCGGGAAAGACAAATCTTACAGCAGCGGAATGTGTGAGGATCGTAACCGCTAATTCAAATAACTACAATTTTGGAAATGTAGGCAATTTTATCGTTGCGGCATGGCAGTATCTTGATAATGTGGCAACCGAGCGCAGGGGAATTGACCCAACGAGCTATATTAATAAAAACACATTCAATGCTCAGGCGCAAGCGAGAATAGGACAGATAGACAAAGCTATTGCGCAAACCGATTGGTATCTTGAATATATCAAAGAGCACTATGATGAGCTTCTTCATACCAACAGCGAAAAGGATATACAAGAGTTTATGATGTCGCTTAAAGGAATTCGTGATGCCTTGGACGATGAGAAAATGCAATGGAGTGGGGAGAGTAAGACCAAAAGCGCATATACAAGTCAATGGCAGTGGGATAAAAACTATGAACCGCAAATTGATTTTGAGAATAAAAGCTTAGAAGAAATACTCAACGACTATTTTGCCTACTACGATGAAGATGGCAATGTTCATTTTCTGGAAGGTTGGAAAGTGTTGAACAGACTAGAAGAAATAGGAGATCTAATGCTTTCAGCATCCCCGGACGAGTGGTGGGACTTATTTTATGAACAAGAACTGTATTTGAATCAAGAAGCATCAGAGGAGATATTGAGTAGCTTATACTATGAAAAAGTCTTGGAAAAGTATCCAAGGCCCGAGAAGTATACACCAGATAACGTTATAGATTATCTTGACAGAATTAAGGTTTTTTTGCTAATGAACACATGGAATGAGCAACAAAAGAGGGAAGCAAAAGAGTTTTTAAAAGCTTTTTATGGGGAGATAGGCAAACCAGGGTACTATCAAAAACATATGCCTGATGCTCCAAATTGGGAGATATGCAGTATCTTTAATCAATTACAAAACTTAAGTGATTTGGATTATAAATCGGGAGGATATGGTTTTAATGAAGGAATAGGTTTTAACTCGTTTTATAGTGCGTATTTTACTTTAATTAACGCTAAAGAGTATAAAGAAGAACTTGATAGATTAGTAGAACGCGCAGAGAAAGAAGATAGGGTTGCTTTTACACTTGGAGAAGCCGTGGGGACATTGGTATTGACTTTCCTTATAAAAGAGGGAGTGTTCTCTAAAATTTCTAAAACGGTACCATTTGAATCTGGCGTTCAAACAACGCTTAAGCAAATGCTGCAAATGGGCTTAACTTCAGCAACATTGGAGGGTGTAAAAGAGATTGGAAATGTTGTTTCCAATAAATCAAGCAGCGAAAACTTAGTTAAGAATATGGCAAAAGGAATGATTAGCGGATGTATGCAAACAATGGTTGGTATAGGGGTAGAAAAACCTTTGAGCGAAAATATTTCAGGAGGAACAATAATGAAAATAATTATTACGACAATAATTGAAGAAATAGTGGGAATGCTAATGGACTGAGATTCCACGTATGTAATATAGAGACCAGACTTATTCAATAACTTTCAAAGTGTTTTCTTCCACGGATGAATAGCCAAAGAAGCAACCGTCGTTTGAAGATTTTTGCCCTGTCATTATCATATATCCGTCTGATGTGAAACAGATATCTTCGGGGAAAACATTTGCAATAAAGAGTGATGATTGCTTTGTTTTTATGTTATATCTCATAAGTCCATCTGATGAAGTGTAAAACAGATAGTTTTCGAAAATATATAATGAGTGGGATTCTTCATCGTTCAGGGAAATGGAGTAGCCATTTCCATATTCATCTCCTATAGCTATATCGTTGTTTTGCAGATATGCATACAAACGCCTATCGTTTCCGGAGTAGAGATACTCTATTTCAGCGGGATAAACAATGCTTTCTTTTTCATATGTATTCAAATCAACAAAGTGCATTGTAGGGGTATCATAGGTTCCATCTGTATAGACAATTACTTGAGAAAAACATAACACGATATATCCGGTATAAAAAATTGGGTCTATCGTTACCATATCTAATTGGTCTCTTTGTACAAATGCTGATAGAACAGAGCCATCATCATTTATTACTTTGCAAGCAATAGTAAGACCGTAATTTGAAACGAATAGCTTATCTATGCTTTGAACTTTGTAGCCGGGGAAGAAATCGCCGACCGACTTTTCAGTATACGAGCCGTCTGATAAGTGATAAGCTCCGATGGATGTATTTTCGTCCGAGATGAAGTAGATAATGTCGTTATATATACTGAGATTGGTGCCATATAGGCTCAAGGAAGAATAGTCCGATGTTGTTTTATCGTATACAAATAATTGATTATTCATAGGGTGAGATAATACGGCAAACTCTTCAGATTCTGCAAAACGGCATTGCTTTGAAGAATAATTAGAAGCTGAATTGCCACTGTTATTAGGACAGCCCGTAGTTGATGTGCTTTTGGGAAGGCCAAACTTCAAAAAAGCAGCCAAGACACACAAGACGAGAAGTATGGATAGGCCAACAATAACGATTTTATCAAAGCGGGTAATTTGCTTGTTAGGTTTTTGTATATAAAGATTATCATTTCCGCAGTAGGGGCAATAGTTGGCATCGGAAGGAAGTTCTTTATGACATACGGCGCATATGTTTTTCTTACTCATAATACCCTCCCAAGTGAGATTTTCGTTGAGATAAGTATAGCAAAAGCGAGCCGATTTTACAAGGGGCGGTAGGCGCGCTGTGCTCGCAGTGAAGAGATAAGGGAGAAGAGATAAGACAAAAGGTGTCGCGTTCCGCGACGGAATGATAGGCGCGCGGGCTGAGACATGATATATTTTGCCGTTGGCAAAATATGAAATCCACCAATGGTGGATGAAATCCGCATTCTGCGGATGAAATATTTGCCGTCCGGCAAATATTGTCGGGCAAACGTCCGACAGAAAGGAGAAATAAAAATAACAAAATGGCAGAAATTATAAAAACAACACAAAACCCCGTGGGGAGGGTATTTGAGGCAGTGAAGGAGCATTATTCCGACACGCTCGACGATTCCCCTGATGTTGCAGATGCTTTGCCCGTAGGCAGGCAACAGGTAGATGCGGCGCGTGAGACCTTGCGCCGTTACAAGGCGGGCAAGGAGAACCTTGAAGCAAGAATCATTGAGGACGAGCAGTGGTACAAGCGCCGTCATTGGGATGTTATGCGAAACCGCAATAAGTCCGCGCCCCATCCCGAGCCCACAAGTGCCTGGCTGTTCAATACCCTGATGAACAAGCATGCCGATGCCAATGATTACTATCCCAAGCCCAATGTGCTTCCCCGTGAGGAGGGCGACCGCGAGGCGGCGGAGGTGCTCACCCAGATACTTCCCGTAATTATGGAGCGTTGTGATTTTGAGCAGACCTATTCCGACAATTGGTGGGAAAAGCTCAAGCACGGCACCGCAGCGTATGGCGTATTCTGGAACCCTTCTCTTGAAAACGGGCTGGGGGACATTGATATCAAGATGATCGACTTGCTGAATATTTTTTGGGAGCCGGGAATCACCGACATTCAGCAGTCGGAAAAGCTTTTTATCGTCAATCTGTGGAGTACCGAGGCGGTGGAAAACGCCTATCCCGAAACCAAGGGCAAGGCACTTGGTGATCAGTCGCTGGTCAAGCAGTACATATATGACGATGCGGTGGATATTTCCGACAAAACAGCGGTGGTGGATTGCTATTACAAGGTCCGCAGTCCCGACGGCAGAACACTTGTCCATCTGATGAAGTTTTGCGGAGATAATCTGCTTTACGCTTCGGAAAACGATGAGTTTTACCGCAACCGCGGCTTTTATGACCACGGAATGTACCCCGTGGTGTTTGACAATCTATTTCCCGAAAAGGGCACGCCCGTGGGCTTCGGATATGTTGCCATAACCAAAGACCCTCAGATGTATATTGACAAGTTGTCGGCAAACATTCTGGAGACCTCTATGATGGCGACCAAGGTGAGATATTTTGCCCTGGGCAATACGGGAATCAATGAAGAGGAGTTTCTTGACTGGAATCGTCCCATCGTTCACGTTGAGGGAAACTCTCTTGAAGATACCCGCTTAAAACAGATCAAGGTCTCACCCATTGAGGGAATATATTTCAATGTGCTGCAGCAGAAGATCAACGAAATGAAGGAGACAGCCGCAAACCGCGATGTCAATGCGGGCGCGTCCACTTCGGGTGTTACCGCAGCCGCCGCAATTACGGCGCTTCAGGAGGCGGGAAGCAAGGCAAGCCGCGATATGGTCTCCGCTGCTTACCGCGCCTATGTGAAGATAAATTATCTTTGCATTGAGCTTATTCGTCAGTTTTACGATGAAAGCCGTTCCTTCCGCATTATGGGCAAGGATGATTATGAGTTCAAGGCATATTCCAATGCCGCCCTGAAGGAATCGGCAATTGACGAGGCATATCCCGGTCAGGAGCAGGGTGAGGGATATACCGTGCAGTACCGCCGTCCCGTATTTGACATTACCATCGAGGCGGAAAAACGCAGTCCTTTCTCCCAAATGACACTCAACGAGACCGCCAAGGAGCTTTATAAAATGGGCGCTTTCAATCCCCAAAAGGCGGATGAGGCGATACTTATGCTCAGCATGATGGAGTTTGAGGGCAAGGAACGCATCATTCAGCAGATAAAGCAGGGCAAGCAGCGTGCTGCGCAGTCCGCCCAAGCCACGGGCGGGGCTGCGTTAAAGCCACAACAGCCTGCGCAGGTGGCAGGTAAGACCACTTCCGCCCTGCCTGCCTCGCAGGCGGCATCGGGAGGGGAAAGTATGATAAAAAACCTTCAGCGTCAACTTATGGGCGCAAATGCTTACCCCGCCCAAAAGATCGACAGGATCTGATGCGAAGGTCGGTGGGAATATGATCTTCGTTACTGCAAAAAGAGAAAAAGACATCTACTTGCTTAAGGTCAGCGGCCACGCTGATTATTCAAAAGGAAATGACATAGTTTGCGCGGGGGTTTCCGCTATAGTTGCCGCGCTGTTCGGGTGGGTCAAAAACTGCCCAAATGAGATAAAAAAGGTATTTTCCATGACATCGGAGGACAAGCTTCGGGATGGAATGGGTGAGGCTGAAATATACGTAAAGGCGACCGAGGTGTTTTGCCCCGCCTTTATGACCGCGGTTATCGGTCTTGCTCAGGTAGCACGGGCGTTCCCCAAAAATGTCACGGTAGATCTGCAGTTTACACGGATTTAGTCCGCGGAAAGGAGAAAGTATGAATAATTTAACAACCTTGCACACCTCGCTGAAGATATTTGATTCCACATCGGGTGAGGGCGCGCAGGTGGTCGGAACAAGCATTTCTGCAAACGACCTGCAGGAGACGACGGGAAGAGGGAAGGCGTTTCCCTCAAAAAAAGGCTCTTCCGTCGGGAGCAAAAAGACAGATGTATATGATGCAAAGCGTATGGAGTTTCGCAGGCTGATAGACGGCGAGTATAAGGACGAGTATACCCGTGAGTTTCAGACCCACTTCAACCGCCGTCACAGAGAGGCTATGGAAAATGCGGAGAAGCTGCAAGCCCAAAAGCCCATAATCGACGCATTGTGCGCCCGTTACGGTATAAAGAACGGCGACACAAAGGCTATTCTTGCCGCACTGCAGCGGGATAAGACCGCCGTAGATGCCCACCGCAGATACCGTGGGGCAAAGGCGGAGAATAACAGAACTGCCCACCGCAGTCAGCGTGAAGAAAGGATATCGGCGCAGCTTAAAGACTGGCAAAATGAAAGCTTCAAGATCAAGGCAAGCTATCCCGATTTTGACATTGGCGAGGTTGCTGCGGACAAGCGCATCATGACAATGGTGAAGGCGGGATTGCCCCTGGAAGCGGCATACGAGGCGACCCATCTCAGCACCATCAAGGAATCAATTGCCCGTGCCGCCGCCGAAAAGGCGGTAGCCCAAACGGTAGAGGGCATACGCACCCGTGGAATGAGACAGCGCGAAAACGGCATCTCTTCTCAAAATGCAGTTACACTCAAAACAGATATGTCAAAGCTGACCCCTCAGGAACGTCAGCTTCTGGCACTGCGCGCCGCAAAGGGAGAAAAGATACTATTTTAAAGGGAATGTTTCTCCCTTGCAGGCAAAAAATGCCAGAGCCGACGGCTCAGGCAATAAAAACTTATAAAACGAAAGGAAACAAAAATTATGTCAAACATTACAGCAATTACAAACAATGACAGCGATATCTACACAGGTCCCGGTGAAAGCTATGAAAGCATTGACCATATCGTAGCAGGTGAGACGGTAACCGTCCTGTCGGACGAAGGCGACTGGTGCTATATCGAATGTCCCGCAGGCTCACTCAGCTTTAGTACAGAAAGCCTTTGCGGATATGTGCCTTCCTCGGTACTGGATATTATTTCGGATGGCAATGAAAGCGGCGGGGAAGACACCGGCTCAACAGGTACACCTCATACAGCCTGTGAGACAGTGGGCTATTACGGCCCCGATTCAAGCTCCTATGACCGGTGTACGACCCTTCCCGAAAGTCAGATAGTAACAGTCCTTTGGGAAGAGGGAGATTATTACTATGTGGAGTTTATTCATGATAATTACGGCATTGAGATGCGAGCATATGTTGCAAAGGACAACATTGAAGGTCTTGACGATATTCCCGCAACCTATACCGAAAGCTATTCTGAGGTAGTTCTGGCGAATAACACAATGGGCTACACAGGTCCCGGTGAGCAGTATGCAGAATCGGGCGAAGTAACCACCGATTGGCCTGTTTCAAAACTTGTGGGCAAGGAAGAAAACAGCTTTGTCTTTATTGAGCATCCCGGCAGCGGTAACAAATATATGCGTGTGTGGATCAATGAAAGTGCAATCGGCAACCCCGATCCCGACCCCGTCGATCCCGAGCCCGTTGACCCCGAGCCTGACACGCCCACAACTCCCGATTATGTGGCGTATACCACGGAGGATGCAGATACATATTTTGGTCCTAACGGAGCTGTGCATGATTATTGCGACCATCTGTCCGAGGGTACAGAAGTAACGGTTCTATGGAAAGAGGGCGAATACTACTATGTAGAGCCCACTTACAGTAATAACTACAAATGCCGTATGTATATTGACCAGTATTACCTTAGTGATTTTACCGGAGAAGTGGAAAACTGCAGCACTATGACCGGTAATACAGTCAACATTAAAGAAACAGTTACTTGCTATACCGGACCCGGTGCAGATTATGCAACCGCAGGAACAGCATACTCCGGTACTACAGGTTTCCACTTGGGTAATAAGATTGAAAACGGTTTTGCCTTTGTCGAAAAAATCGGCGATGAGAAAGACAGCAAATGCGTATGGATATCTGTTTCCGCACTGAAGGGAAGCTCAATTCCCGAACCCGTTCCCGATCTTGTCACTACCACACTGGATGATACCGATACATATTACGGTCCCGATGCGGCAGCTTATGACTACTGCGACCATCTGCCGGCAGGTGAGAATATTACCATTCTATGGAAAGAGGGCGACTACTACTACTACATTGAGGCGCTTGTCTCTGTCTACAATGTAGATGAGAACTACATTGAGACTATAACAACGGGCACCAAGCGTATGTATATCCATAAGGATTATGTCGGTAGTTTTACCGGAAATGTGGAAGATAAAACTAATGCACAGCATGTAACGGTTGTTATTGCTTCGGATACCAGTGTTGTCAGCGGTCCTGCAGTTGTTTATGAGCCCATTGAATATCTTGATGCTGATATGGTAGTTACACAGTTGAGTGTTGGCGAAGAAAATAGTTGTGCATTTATTGAATATACCGCAAATAACGGACTGAAAAAGCGCGGTTGGGTGCCCGCTACAGCAGTGAGAGAGGCTACCTCGGACGAAACAAGCATTGATAATTTGGTTGTAGCAGCAGGAACGGTAAGAACAGTTGATGGAGATGAAAACCCTGTTTCCGTCAAGTTTATGTGGGGGCCCGAGGGAGTAAGAAAAACCATCTATAAAGAGGGGAACACTATTGCGGGATCAACTTCGGTAGATATCTTATGGCAAGAAGGCGACTTTTACTATGTAAGATACAAAGTAAAAGTAGAAGGAATAGATAAATACAGATGCATATACCTTAAAACCGGTGATGTTAATATAACTAATGAAAGCAATACTTCGGTGATTCCTGCTCGTGTAATGGACACTTCGCCTGATAGTTACCGTTATGCTAAACAGGACATAGATCTTTATTATTATCCTGTTGGTGGTGCAGAAAAAGCAGGTTCTTTAAGTCGCCTTGAAACTATGAGAAAACTTGGTGTGACAATAGGGGATTATACATTAGTAGAATATGATACGGGACACAAAAACTATGATAAATCTAAAGGCGATGATAAGGATGGACTTTATGCCATCAGAAAAAGAGCGTGGATTAATAAAACCAACATTGATTATATGCCAAAACCTGGTAGTGAGGTACATTTAGATACAAGACTGTATCTCAGTGATGATGACCAAGCCGATAATGCAAAGTATCTTTATGACTATTTAATTGCTTTAGGCTTTGAAGAAAAACCTGCTTGCGCTGTTTTGGGCAATATTATGGCAGAGTGTACTATGAATCCTGGATCATGGCAGAGTATGGATAAATGGAAAGACGGCTTGACGGAAGTTTATAATTTAGGGTTAGGTTACGGACTTTTTCAGTTCACACCAACAACAAAGTATTTAAATAGAGCGCTTCAAGATGGATTAATTGCTGAGGTAAATGCTAAGGCGATAAATGATTATGCAAATGGAATACAGTCTAACGGTTTACCCTCGGTTAATAATACAGAAAACCTGATACAATCTCAGCTTGAGTGTATGATCTACGGCTGCTTTGCAGGAGGAGAATGGTGCGAGCCAAGTGGAAAGTTTAAAAATACTGAACACTATTTGCCGAAAATATATGACTTTATGAAAGCAGAAAGTGTCCTCGGGTTTGATGTTGACGTGTTGGCAATTATTTTCCATGACCACTTTGAACGTTCAAATGATTTTAAATATCTTCATGTATATACAGATGCAAATGGAAATGATATTGACCTTGGAATTGATGTTCCAGAATGGGATGACGTGAAAACATCGCGTCGTGTCTTGGAGGCACAAAAGTTTTATAAGAAATTTGCATCGCCAAAAAACGAGTAGAAAAAACAACATTAGGCAGTTGCTGAATATCTGCCTAATGCTACTTGATACATAAGTTTTTTGAAAAATAGGTCAATATGGGATTATGCCTACGCCTAAGCTCTTTAAGAACTCATAATACTTTTCTTCGGTTACCTCTACGCCATCGAGTTCATAGTAACGCAGAGGCTGTTGTATAGTACTGTCCCAACCGACTATTGTATTATATGCGATCTGCTTAGTCATTACTCCCTTGGCTGTCGGAGTGTATGTATCATAATAACTTGTGCCCATGCCGCCGCTGGATTCAACGATATGGTCTTTATATATTACTTGCATGCTGCGGATACCACCCATGCCATGCATATATACTACGCCATCTATGTCGTATAATAAACTAAAGTTATCATTCAGCCCGAACAAGACAAGAACTTCAGGAAGACCGTTCTGATCAAAATCGACTTTTGTAATAACTGCTCTTTTTAAAACGGTATCGGGATTATTTCCGGGGTCATCGAAATACTCTTCTTTTTTGGTATAGGTATTAAAAAGTGTTCTTTTACCTTGAAGCACTTCGTTATAGATTTCAAGCATAGCCTGTGCTTCAGGCGAGCTCCACTTTTCAGACTCGTTAGGCTCACTAGGCTCAGTCGGAACATCGGACTCAGTCGGCTCTGTAGGCTCATCAAGCTCGTTTGGATCACTGGGCTCGGTGGGGATATCGGGCTCGGTGGGTTTATCCTCCAGGGTGTCGGGGGTGGGGTCATCCACGGTAGGCTTGTCTGCGCTTGGCTCATCCGAGTTTGGCTCTTCCGGTTTGTCTGCGGTGGGGGTGTCATCAACAGGGGGTGTTATATCATCATCTGCCTTTGTAGGTGCATCCTCGCCGCAGGCGGCAAAGGAAAACAGCATGCAAACACAAAGCATAAAAGCAAAAAGCCTATAAAGTCTGCTTATCATAAAACCTCGTCCTTTCATTCTCTCAAAGCATATTTACTATCTTTGCCACTATTGTAAAACATTCCCAACTCAAAAACAACAACAAAAGTGTTACAATTCGGAAGCAAAAGGGTTACAATTTTTGGCGGCATAGGTTTACAAGCAGGCACAGGCAGATACTACAGGTTTCTACTTGGGTAATAAGATCGAAAACGGTTTTGCCTTTGTCGAAAAAATCGGCGATGAGAAAGATAGCAAATGCGTGTGGATTTCTGTTAACGCATTGGAGGGAAGCTCAATTCCCGAACCCGTTCCCGATCTTGTCACTACCACACTGGATGATACCGATACCTATTACGGTCCCGACGCAACAGCTTACGATTATTGCGATCATCTGCCTGTAGGCGAGAATATTACCATTCTATGGAAAGAGGGTGACTACTACTATGTAGAAGCTACCTTTATGATCTATCACGCCGGTAGTGAAGAAACGGGTGATGGGTACGAAGTAGGCACCAAGCGAATGTACATTCATAAGGATTATGTGGGCACTTTCACCGGAGAGGAACTTGATAAAACCAACCCACAATGCACAACTGTTATTATTGACTCTAATGTAAATGTTGTCAGCGGTCCTGCAGTTGTTTATGAACCTATCGAATATCTTGATGCCGATACTGTAGTATGGCGGTTGGGTGTTGGCGAAGAAAACAATTGTGTATTTATTGAATATACCACAAATAGCGGATTGAAAAGACGCGGCTGGGTACCTGTTACATCGGTGAGAGAGGCTACATCCGAAGAAACAAGCATTGATGATTTGATTGTGGCAACGGGAACGGTAAGATCAGTTGATGCAGATAACAACCCTGTTTCCGTAAAGTTTATGTGGGGTCCCGAGGGAGTAAGAAAAACCATCTATAAAGAGGGGAACACTATTGCGGGATCAACTTCGGTAGATATCTTATGGCAAGAAGGTGATTTTTACTATGTAAGATACAAAGTAACAGTGGGAGGAATAGACAAATATAGATGTATATACCTTAAAACCGGTGATGTTAATATAATTAATACAAGCAATACTTCGGTGATTCTTGATCGTGAAATGGATACTTCACCGAACAGTTATCGGTATGCTAAACAGGACATAGATCTTTATTATTATCCTGTTGATGGTGCAGAAAAAGCAGGCTCCTTAAGCCGTCTTGAAACTATGAGAGAACTGGGTGTGACAATAGGTGATTATACTTTGGTAGAATATGACACTGGATTCACTTCATTTGATGAAATATATGAAGATCTTACAGAAAACTCGACAGCTGTGGAAGACGAAGAAAATACTGAATGGATTAAAGCAGGAGTATACGCTGTTCGAAAAAGGGCATGGATAAATAAAAACAATATAAGTGAAATGCCAAAGCCTGATGGAGAGGTGTGTTTGAATACAGAAGGAAACATTGTAAGAAGCGATCAAGAGAAGAGTACGGAATATATATTCAAATATTTAAAAGCATTGGGTTTTTCAGATAATGCAATATGTGCCATTCTAGGAAATGTTATGCAGGAATGCACAATGAATCCTGCTTTGTTGGAAAATAATAATGAAGACAAAAAGGGCTATGGAATTATGCAGTGGACTCATTATTCCAAATACCTCAACCGCGCGGTTGGAGATGGAATGATTGCATTGCCCAAAATGAGAAAAATAGACGAGTATGCCAATAAACCAAACGAGACACTTACGGATGGAACTGTCATTGATTATAAGAAAAACCTGATGCAGTCGCAGCTTGAATGTATGTTGTGGGGCTGCACTAATACCGGTGATCAATGGTATAATCCTTCTAAAGTGAAATATATAAATCATACCGGAAAGGATATGACATTTGCTGAGTTTATGACATCTAGTGAAAATGTAAAAGTATTGGCAATGGTTTTTCATGATTATTTTTTGCGTTCAGGAGACTATGATGAGAATCATAAAAAAGGTGAAACTGTATATCCTACTCAAATAAAGGTATCATCCAGAGCTGACTATGCACAAGAGTGGTATGATTATCTTCACGAAGAAGGTCTTATTGTCGAAGAATAAACAACAGACCGCCATACAATGACGGTCTGCGGAGAAATCAGTTTTCTTCGAGCCACTCTAAAAATGCATCAAACTCTTCTTTGGTAACCTCTATACCATTAAGCTCATAGTAGTACACCGGTTGATCGGTAACATCATCCCATATCATATCTGACTTTGCGATCTGGTTATAGGATAAACCGTTTTTTGTCAGTTCATATGTACTGTAATAATGGGTATTTGCCCCACCGCTGCCTATAAATATGTAATCTCTATATGCTGTGCTGCTAATACTACGTTTTTGCAAAGGAGCCCCATATATCATACCGTCAATACAGTATAGTACATCATATGGCATAGAACTGCTTTCGCTACCAAACCATACAAGAACTTCAGGAATGCCATCTTGGTCAAAGTCAATTATCCTGTTCTGTGCTCTGTCCAAGACGGTAGTGGGATCATTTTCGGGGTCATCGAAATACTCTTCTTTTTTGGTATAGGTATTAAAAAGTGTTCTTTTACCTTGAAGCACCTCGTTATAGATTTCAAGCATAGCCTGTGCTTCCGGTGAACTCCACTTTTCAGGCTCTGTAGGAGTATCAGGTTCAGTGGGCTGCTCGGGCTCAGTCGGCACATCGGGCTCGTCCGTAGTGGGTTCATCCGCACTTGGCGCTTCCGGCTCGTCTGCGGTGGGGGCGTCATCTGCAGGGGGTGTTATATCATCATTTGCCTTTGAAGGTGCATCCTTGCCGCAGGCGGCAAAGCTTAAAAGGGTACAAAAGCAAAGTATAAGGGAGAGCATACGAATAAGGTAATTTTTCATAGGTCGTTCCTTTCTTAAAATGGGGCGGATAAAACGGACTTTCTTATGTTCTTATTGTAAAATATTGCCGGTCACAATACAACAACAAAAGAGTTACAAATCAATAACAAAAGCGTTACATTTTTTTACAGCAGGGGTTTACAAGCAGGCACAGGCAGATACTACAGGTTTCTACTTGGGTAATAAGATCGAAAACGGTTTTGCCTTTGTCGAAAAAATCGGCGATGAGAAAGATAGCAAATGCGTGTGGATTTCTGTTAACGCATTGGAGGGAAGCTCAATTCCCGAACCCGTTCCCGATCTTGTCACTACCACACTGGATGA
>CAZOSH010000011.1:0-14318 GCA_964582395.1 uncultured Oscillospiraceae bacterium
CAAATCTAAAACATAAGATTTTGATGATTCTTGCCCTTGATTTTGCCCTTATTATCTCTCGGCACAAGGGTAAAACGGTGTAACACCGTATAGTGGGATGAAATGAGTTGTTTGCGGAAAAACCTTTATTTTCAACGGTTTTAGAGCATTTTACTGTGTGTTATGAATAAGTAATAACATCACAAAAAATCTTGCTATTCAAATTCCAATTTATCATAAAACATCTCTGCCGTCACCCTGCAAAAGCGACAGTTATTCACAAACTTTTTAATAAATGTATTGATTTTTGTAAAAATTATGGTGCATAATAATGGCAAGATTATGGAAAGGAAGTTTTTCCTTATGAAAAGAATGATTCGTTTTCTCGCAATGTGCATCTGCGCTTGTATGCTTTTGGCGCTTGCTCCCGCAGCATTTGCCGCAAAAGACTACACCGATGCCCACACCATCAAGCTCAATAGCACCCAAAACACCGACGGCAGCTACTCCCACACTGCTACCCTTGACGGCAGCGCGGTAAAGGAGTTTGATTACACCTGGCACGCCGACCCAAGCGTTGCCCACGATGAAGTCAAAAATGCCCCTGCCGAGTATTACACAGGCACAAAGCCTGAGGGTGATGTGTATATTGCCCACGATATTTACTATTTCCCCAAGCTTGACACAAGCGACTTTAAGCGTCAAAGCTACGACGGTGAGCAGGAGTGGTGCTACTATTACACCTGCGCGGAATATGCAAAATATATCTTTGCAACCCTGCCCGTAGAGGGCAATTCGGTTCCCGAAGATATGATGCATACCCCCGAGGAGGCATATAATAACGCGGTACTTCACATTACCGCTCCCGGAACATATATTCTTGAAGGCACTTGGCACGGACAGATCTGGATAGATTTAGGCGACAGCGACGATGTTTTTGCCGATGAGAGCAAAAAGGTCACCCTTGTTTTAAATGGCGTGGATGTCACCTGCACGGTCGCCCCCGCGCTGGTCTTCTACAGTGTTTATGAATGTGACAACACTTGGGAAGACAGAGAGACCTATTCCAAAACGGTTGACCTGACCGATGCAGGCGCAAAGATAATAATCGCCGACGGCACAATAAATAATTTCAGCGGCACAAATATTTACCGTATGCTTCGCACCAAGCTTAAGGATGAAAACGACACCTCCGCCATTCCCGTACAGAAAAAGCAACGCAAGACCGATGGCGCGTTTTATTCTTATATGTCTATGACCATCAGCGGCGAGACTAAGGGCGATGGCGTGCTGAATATCACCTCGGGCTATGAAGGTCTTGACACCGAGCTGCATTTGGGCATCAACAGCGGTAACATCAACATATTCTCCGACAATGACGGAATCAATGTCAATGAAGACGGCGTGTCGGTGGCACAAATAAACGGCGGCGAGGTCCATATTCTTGCAGGCCTCGGTGCTGAGGGCGACGGAATCGACTCAAACGGCTATCTTGTCATCAACGGCGGCACGATCATTTCTATGGCAAATCCCGGTGCCGACTCGGGAATGGATTCCGATTTCGGCTCATATATCAACGGAGGCACAGTGGCTTCATTCGGCTCCACTATGGACTGGGCAAAGGCTGACGACGACTCCGACTCCACTCAGGCAACAATGAATCTCCGCTTCTCCTCCTCACAAAGTGCGGATGAAGCAGTCATAATCACCGACAAGGACGGAAATATGGTCTTTGCATATGACCCCGACAAGGACGAAGTGGCAGGCACAAAAATACGCAGCTATCAAGGCGCGGTCATCTCCTGCCCCGCCTTGCAGATAGGCGGCAGCTATAATGTCTATGTGGGCGGAAATGTAACAGGCACAGAGCGTAACGGTGTTTATGATATAACTACCGTCACTGCATTTTCTGACTCGGCGCAGCAGTGCTACAGCGGAAATACTGTGGGCGGAATGGGCGGCTTTGGCGGTTTTGGTGATTTCTTTGGCGGCGGAAACCGCGGCGACAGAAATCAGCAGGGTCAGACCGGCACGACTCCTCCCGAAATGCCCGACGGCGGCACATTTGACCCCAGCCAAATGCCGCAGAACGGTCAAGGAAATATTCCCCAGATGCCCGACGGCACTACCCCCGATATGGGCGGCAATATGCGCCCAAATCAGCAAGGCGGTCAAAGCACCTTTGCAACCTGCGCTTCGCCTACCGCCTTTGAAATGACCGAAAAGGTCAACGCTTTCTCCGGTGTTTCGGACAGCGGCGACCATATACTTGCCAAGAGCGGCGACTATTATACCTGCTCGGTCTGCGGCAAGACCTTTAGCGATGAAGAGGGTACAAATGAGGTGCTCTCCCCCGACGGCAATGCTCCCGACGGGGCTCTGACCCCCAATGACAGCGTCGACAAGCAGACGACGGCAGACAGAGCTCTTCGCTACTCTCTGCCCGTAGTGATCGCCGCCGCGGCAATCACCTTTATCCTCGGCATCGGTGCAGGCGTTGCCCTTACACTTATCATCAAGAAAAAATAGTGTTTTCTTTCTCTCTTTCTTCCCAAAAAGGCTTGCGTCACATAGTGGCACAAGCCTTTTTCATTTGCCTAATACTTCCCCAAAACTACATCTAACTTGACCAATCGGGCAAAAAGGAGTAAAATAGATATATTGTGTATAATATTGTATAAAAAAGGAGTGCTGAAAAACTATGGACGCAAAGTATGAAGCCCTGTTTACGCCTTGGAAAATAGGCAATGTTGAAATCAAAAACAGAATCGTTCTCTGCCCTATGGGCGGAACCTCACTCTTCGGCTGGATGGAGTTTACCGGCTGTAAGTTTGACAAGGAAGCGGCAAAGTTCTTCCTTGAGCGCGCCAAGAATAATGTAGGACTTATCATTCCCGGCATTGCACCCATCAGAGATACCATCTTTGGCGGTTGGCTCTATAAGAATAAGAAAATGTTCCGTGACCTTAAGGAGTTTATGGACGAAATACATAAGACCGGCGCAAAGCTGTTTATTCAGCTTACCGCAGGTATGGGCAGAAGCTGGGCTATCACCGACCACGTTGCCCCTCTTCATAAGAATGCCGTTCTGCGCACCATTATGAAGCCCATTATTGACACAAGCTATCAGCTGGCAAGTCCCAGTGAGCTGCCTTCCCGTTGGGCAGACGGCATCACCTGCCCCGCTATGACCTTAAAGCAGATCCGCGAGATCATTGAAGCATTCGGCAAGACTGCCGCTCTGTGCAAGGAAGCGGGAGTTGACGGTGTTGAGGTTCACGCCGTTCACGAAGGCTATCTGCTTGACCAGTTCTCTATGGAATACACCAACAAGCGTACCGACGAATACGGCGGAAGCTTTGAAAACCGCTATCGCTTTGCCACCGACATCGTCAAGGAGATAAAGAGCAAATGCGGTGCAGACTTCCCCGTTTCGCTCCGCTATTCCGTTGAATCCAAGATGAAGGGCTTCCGCTCGGGCGCAGTACCCGGTGAAGAATACACCGAAGTAGGCAGAGGTATGGAAGAAAGCGAAAAAGCAGTAAAATACCTGCAGGATGCAGGCTATGATATGCTCAATGCCGATAACGGCACATACGATTCCTGGTATTGGTCACATCCTCCCATGTATATGCCTCAAAACTGCAACCTTGATGATGTTGCACATATAAAGAAGTTCGTCACCATTCCCGTCGTCTGCGCGGGCAGAATGGAGCCCGATGTGGGCGCTCAGGCAGTTGCCGACGGACTTATCGACGGCGTGGGTGTTGCCCGTCAGTTCCTTGTTGACCCCGAGTGGATCACCAAGCTGATCGAGGACAGAATTGAGGATATCCGTCCCTGCATCTGCTGCCACAACGGTTGCTTTAACTTCTCACATTCAAAGGGACACGCAAACAATCAGGATTTCGGCGACACAAGAGGCCTTGCCCGTTGCGCCCTGAATCCCGAAACCATGCAGAGTAAGAAATATTACATAAAGCCCGCTGAAACTAAAAAGACCGTTGCGGTCATCGGCGGCGGTATTGGCGGTATGGAAGCCGCTCTCGTCTGCGCAAAGCGCGGCCACAAGGTCACCCTTTATGAAAAGAGCGACAAGCTGGGCGGCGCATTTATTGCAGCAGCCGCACCCTCCTTTAAGGAAAAGGATCGCGATCTCATTACTTGGTATAACCGTGAACTGACCAAGTTCCCCTCTATTGAGGTCAAGCTTGGCACAGGCATCAATGATCTGAACTCTATCAAGGCTGATGAATATATCATTGCCACCGGTGCAAACGCCATCCGTCTGCCCGTCAAGGGTGTTGCGGAATACGGCATTGAGGCTATTGACTTCCTGCTTGGCAAAAAGGAAGTCGGCGAAAATGTGGTCATCGTAGGCGGCGGTCTCACAGGCTGTGAGATAGCTTATGAGCTCTATCTGCAGGGCAAGAAGCCGGTTATTGTAGAAATGAAGCCCGACATCATTGATGTAAAGGGTGTCTGCCTTGCAAACGCAAGCTTCTTGCGTGATTTCTTCGATGCCAATAAGGTTCCCGTACATCTTGAAACCAAGCTTTCGGAAGTACACGCAGACGGCGTTACGGTCACCGACAAGGAGGGCAAGTCCTTCAAGATAGATGCGGACAATGTCATTATGTCCACCGGCTACAGAAGCGCTCCCCTTTGCGAAAAGGGCAAGAACATCCACATTATCGGCGATGCCTGCAAGGTGGGCAATCTCCGCACTGTCATTTGGCAGGCTTGGGATGTTGCAATGAAGATATAAGGAGGCAATTATGAAGCTTACCACAGAGCAACAAGCTATATTAAATGGCGAGCAGGGTGAAGTGCTGGCAAAGGTTATGAAGACCTTGGTCCGCTACGGCGAGCTTTTCGGCGCTGACGAAATGGTACCCGTAACATCAAAGCACAATCATCTGGTCACATCCTTCGGTCTTAAGGCTTTAGGCCCCGTTTACAGCCTTATGGATCAGCTTATCGAGACGGGCGCTGTTTCCAAGCAGACCTTCTCGGTTGACCCCCGACCTTTGGATAAAAATGTCCCCAGCAATTTCCTTTTGGATTTTATCTTTAATAATTTTATGTACTCCAAGCAGGATTTCTACGAAGATCAGCTGAACAAGCTGGGTCTGATGGACAAGAATGCTTTCACCTGCACCTGCTATATGGATCAGGTAGGCAACAAGCCCCAAAAGGGTGAGGTGCTCTCCTGGGCAGAATCCTCCGCAGTTGTCTATGCCAACTCGGTCTTAGGCGCAAGATGTAACCGCAACAGCGGAATCATCGACCTGATGGGCTCGGTGGTTGGCTATGTTCCCAAGTTCGGTCTGCTGACCGACGAGGGCAGACGGGCAACCTGGATAATCGACATTCAGACCACCAAAAAGCCCGAAGCACAGCTTTTGGGCTCAGCGATAGGAATGCGGGTTATGGAAGCCGTACCCTATATCCGCGGTTTGGATAAATGGATAGGCACAGAGCTTGACGACAGTGCCTGCACCTATCTTAAGGATATGGGCGCCGCCACCGCTTCCAATGGTGCGGTTGGTCTTTACCACGTTGCAAACCTTACCCCTGAAGCCGTAGAGCAGGGCGAAAGCCTTATTGCCGATGGCGCACAGACCTATGTTATAGATGACGCCGAGCTTCAGAGAGTATATGACAGCTATCCCATAATGTGGAAAAACAAGGATGCTGCTCCCAAGCTTTGCTTTATGGGTTGCCCCCATATGAGCCTGCAGCAGCTTAAGGATTGGACAGACAAAGTTGAGGCATCCCTCAAGGAAGCAGGCAACAAAAAGGTTGTCGTTCCCACCGTCTTTACCGCTTCCCCCGCAGTGCTTGAGGAGTTTGCAAAGACCCCCTATGCCGCCAGGCTCAAGGCAACGGGTGTTATTACCTCTTACATTTGTCCCCTTATGTATATGAACAACCCCTTGGCAGGCAAAATGCCCGTCATTACATCCAGCAACAAGCTCCGTACCTACACCACCGCCCGCTACTACACCGACGACGAGATCCTCGCCGAGATCACGAAGGGAGGCAAATAAGATGAAGTTTCAAGGACGAATCGTTTCCCCCGGCACAATAACCGCCGAAGCACTGGTTTCCCACGGCGGACTCAATACCCTTGCATCCTTTCAAAAAGCATTGCAGTTCGGCGATAAAAAGGCAACCTGCGGAGATCAGAACAACCCCGATCTTTACGGCAAGCAGATGGCGGGAAAGGCACTCTGCCTGCCCCAGACCATCGGCTCTACCACCGGCGGACTTGTCCTCTATTGCGCTTGCTCCATGGGTCGTCAGCCCGCTTGTATGTTGTTTTCACAGCCTATAGACTCACTTGCCGCTGCGGGCGCAGTGTTGGCAGATGTATGGCTTGACAATGTGAAAATGCCCGTTGTTGACTCTCTCGGCGAAGAGTTTTTAAACTACGTTAAGGACGGAATGAAAATAACTGTAAACTCCGACGGCAGCGTGGATGTGGAGTAATTGAGCAAAGCTCAACTTCACCAAACTATCACAAAACGGCACGAGCAAGCCCGTGCCCTACAATGGCATTAGCAAAAATATACCACAAAAAGCAGACTCAACCGAGTCTGCTTTTTGTATTTCAATATGCTCTGTCAAGTAAAAAATCGGTCAGCTTTACTATTTTAATTCCGTCCTGCGTTATTGGATTATCACATTCAGACGTAATAACCATCTTTTCATAATTATCCCGTATCTTTCGCAGCGGAGCAAGCTCCCTTTCCCTTGTTTCAATGGCATTCATAGATTCTGTAACCTGTATATACTTCTTTTCGTAGGTATTTGTTGCGATAAAATCCACTTCTCTGTCTCCAATCTTTCCTATCGCCACATCGTACCCGCGTCTTAGAAGTTCAAAATAAACAATGTTCTCTATACCGTGCCCCGTATCCATATCTCTGAACCCTAACAGATAGTTTCTCAATCCTATATCAACAATATAAAACTTGCTTAATGTGCGCAGGTAATCCTTGCCCTTTATGTCAAAACGCTTTATCTCATAAAAAACATATGATTCAAGCAATGCGCCGATATATGCCTGCAAGGTCTGAACCGCAGGCTTTCCTTTCCGTTGGTCGGCATCAATAAGTTTTTCGTTAATAAGTGTATTTCCGATGGATGTTACAGAGGTACTGTTTCCGATATTGTCTGCCAAAAACATTATTATTTTTCTCAGAAGCTCCGCGTCGGTTATCTGCCTTTGACCTCTGCGTTTTTCTCTTTCAAGAATATCCCTGACAACAACCGTCGAATATACTCCGTCCAGCAAAGCAAGAGCTTTATCCGCATCCAATCCCACATCTGCAATACCGGGCATTCCTCCAAACTTCATATATGCCTCTAAAAGCTCGCCCGTGTCATATATATTTCCGTTTTCATCCGCTATTCTCTTTCTTTTCCCGCTCGCAGGACTGTCGGTCTCTACAACTCGATACCCGTGAAACTCAATAAACTCCGAAAATGATAACGGCAGCATTTTTATCTCTACACACCGTCCTGCCAGATAGGTTGCATACTCCGAGGACAGCAAATAGGCATTTGATCCTGTAACATAGATATCGCAATCAAAATCTACTCGAAATGAGTTTACGGCATCCTGCCAATGGTCAAGTCTTTGAATCTCATCAAAGAATAGATATGCCCTCTTTGTTTGGGGAAGTCTTCCTTTCACATAAGCATAAAGATCATCGACAGTCATCTTGCGGTAATCCATAGACTCAAAGTTCATCTCTATGATCTGCTCATTTTCTATACCGTTATCTCTCAGATAATTGGCCATCAGCTTCATCAGGCTTGACTTTCCGCACCGACGAATGCCCGTTATTACCTTGACAAGATCACAGTCTTTGAATGCAATCAATTTTTTTAGATAAATATCTCTGCTTTTTAAAGTTTTATTTTCTTTGAGCATATCATCACCTCTGAAGCAATCATAACACAAACTTTTGCAAAAATCAAGTTTGTGTTGTCAATGTTTAAAAACTTTCATTTTTCGTAAATTTATGTCATATTTCAGTGGTTTTCTTTCTTCTCCGACGGCAGCGTGGATGTGGAATAAGTGAGCGAAGCTCAACTTCACCAAACTATCACAAAACGGCACGAGCAAGCCCGTGCCCTACAATGGCATTAGCAAAAACTTCACCAATGTATCACAAAAAGCAGACTCAACCGAGTCTGCTTTTTATAATTCAACATCTTCCATTTTTGACCATTCATCGCTTTTAAGTCTGCCGTTTTTCCCAAACCGCCTGATCAGGCAAAAGACGGCATATCTTTCATCGGTAAAGCTTCCGTTTTCATCAAAATAGATTATTTCCCGCTTTTCTCCTCCCGACAGGCGAATGATCTTTTTATAAATCGTCGCTTTCATCCTCGTCGTTTTCCTTTTCAAGCTCCTCTAACATTGCAAGACCCATTGCCTGCTCAAAAATATCGGTCTTTCCGTCGCGGTTAAAGTCAAAGATATTTCCGAATATAGACATTGCTTTTCCTCCCTTTGTAATTCTACGAAGCACAGGCGTTGGCTTCTCCCTTTTCATCTACGATTGGCTCAATATCTAGCATTTTGGGTACATATATCCTTGTTTTATGGTAGTTCTCAACCTTACGAACCTGTCCCAAGAGCTGCGTCATCTTGTTAAGGACATTTCTGTTCTGTGCATCGTCTATAAAATCTATTATCGGTTCCAGTTCTTCAACAGCATCTTTATACTTTCTTCTGTTCTTTCTGTTTGCAACCAGTTTTGTAGCAATTTTTCCCCGTTCTCTACATCCAACATCGCCCAACTCCAAAAGATGCAGATAGTCTTGTGTCATCCTTTCCTCATTTTTCATCGCTTCAAGATTATAATTGTACTCTCCCCGCGCTCCATCCAAAAAATCCAAAAACATCTTAATGATCTGAGAGGGTTGCATTTTTCTTTCTTCCATTTTGTTCTGTCCTTTCTTGACGAAAAATTTGGGATATGTAACTTCATCTCCTCTTTTATGTCCATATAATAACAAAAACACAGTCCCATAAAACGGACTGTGTTTTCCTGATAATAATCTATTATTCACAATTTACATTTTCAGTAAAATAAAAAAATCTATTGTCTACGATGATAGACTAATTCTCCTATTCTTTTTGATACAATAGTAATTGCAAGGATTAAGTTGTTTATTCCTGTAAAGCTTCATTTATCTGTTCTGGAGCGTGGAACAAAGCCGTCATCAAATGTAATGACTCCTTTTTCTTTTTCCCATTCTTCTATGTTTTTCAATATAAGCTGCTCGATCTCCTTATTCGCAGAACGGCCTCTGCGTTCTGCTATATATTTAAGCTTGTCCATCGTTTCGGTGGGAATGCGCAAGGCATAGTGTGGAAGATTAGATGCCATTTTGGATCCTCCTTACAGTCATATTGACACCACAATAGCACCAAAATTATTTTCAGTAAAGTTATTGACAACAAAGTGACAACACTTTATAATATCATCATTACAAATCAAAAGGAGTGCAAAATATGTCCGAAACACAGAAAATAAAAGCAAGATTACTTGCCGAAAAGATAGCCGCATTGCCCGACGAGGACAAAGGGCTTCCCATATGGTTTTTAGATAATTACCGTTTTATCAGACAGTTTATAGATATTATTGATTTTGATGATGCCCAAAGAGAACGTTTTTCAGCCTTTGCAAATGAGCTTGGTAACCCTGCAATTCAGTGCCTGTCTATTTTGGAAAATGAGATACATAAAAGCAAAACACAGTGTGAATAACTTCACACTGTGTTTTTTGATGCTTATATTCTTTTCACAAGCAGGGCGCGCATGGCGTTGAGTACGGCGATGACCATAACGCCCACGTCGGCAAATACGGCAACGGGCATTCCCGCTATTCCCAATGCGCCCAAAAGCAGACACACGCCTTTTATGACCAATGAGAAAACAATATTCTGATATACGATGGACATAGTCTTTTTGGCTATGCGGATGGCTTTTGCAATCTTTTCGGGGTCATCGTCCATCAGCACTACATCGGCGGCTTCAATGGCGGCAT
The DNA here is from genome assembly GCA_964582395.1 of uncultured Oscillospiraceae bacterium. Lineage (GTDB taxonomy): Bacteria > Bacillota > Clostridia > Oscillospirales > Butyricicoccaceae > RGIG3513. The sequence continues at coordinate 10,053 of CAZOSH010000011.1, forward strand.
CCGAGCCTAAAGCGCCCATTGCAATGCCCACATCTGCCAAAGCAAGCACGGGGGCATCGTTTATTCCGTCGCCAACAAAGGCGACCTTCTCGTTTTTACCCTTTTTATCCAGTAACGACTTTACCCGCTCTGCCTTATCCTCAGGCAAAAGACCGCTGAAAGTCTCGTCGATCTCAAGGGTGCGTGCCACGGCATTTGCCACTGCGGCTCTGTCACCCGTGAGCATAACAGTTCTCTTTATTCCCGCTTTTTTCAGCGATGCAATGGCGTTTTTTGCATTAGCCTTCACCACATCGGAAACCACGATACAGCCGCCGTATCTTCTCTCTACGGCAATATGCACCACCGCGCCCACATCGTCGACCTGACGGGATGAAACGCCCAAGTCAGCCATCAGTTTTTCATTGCCCGCGGCAATCCGCATTCCGTCTACAAGGGCGGTTATTCCCTTGCCACTGTGTTCGGTTATTTCGGTCACTCTGCTGCGGTCAAGATCAGCTTTGCAGGCATTTTTAAGGCTTTTGGCAATGGGATGGGATGAGGCACACTCGGCAAGGGCGGCATACAGAAGCAAGTCTTCCTTTGAAAATCCCTGTTCTGTGTAGACCGCGCTGACTTCAAACACGCCGCGGGTAAGAGTTCCCGTTTTGTCCAACGCCACATATTTGGTTTTGGAAAGGGCGTCAAGGTAGTTTCCGCCCTTGACCAAAATGCCCTGATTTCCCGCGCCGCCGATTCCCGCAAAGAATGTCAGGGGAATGCTGATAACCAAGGCGCAAGGACAACTGATTACAAGAAATGTCAGCGCACGGTAGATCCAATCAGCCCACATTGCACTCTCACCTAAGGCTATCCGAATAACAGGCGGTACAAGGGCAAGCAGCACTGCGCTCATACATACCGCGGGAGTATAAACACGGGCAAACCGAGCCACAAACCGCTCGGGTCGGGACTTGACCGCCGCGGCATTTTCCACAAGCTCAAGTATCCTGGATGCGGTGGACTCCTCAAAAGCCTTGGTGGTACGTACATAGAGCACGCCCGTCATATTTATACAGCCGCTGACAACCTCGTCCCCCTCACCCACATCGCGGGGCAGGCTTTCACCCGTCAGAGCGGCGGTATCGAGAGCGGACGAGCCTTTTTCTATCACTCCGTCAATGGGAATCCTTTCACCCGGCTGAATTACGATAAGGCTGTCCGTTTCCACTTCAAAAGGATCTACCTGAATAAGAGTTCCATCCTGCTCTACATTTGCATAATCGGGGCGAATATCAAGAAGCTTGGTTATATTCCTTCTCGAACGGCTGACCGCGACACTTTGAAAAAGTTCGCCTATCTGATAGAAAAGCATAACCAAAACCGCTTCGTCATATTCCCCCGTTTTCATCAGCCCTACCGCCATTGCACCCACGGTGGCAACCGCCATAAGGAAGCACTCATCGGTGGGCTGACGGTTTTTTATGCCCTTTGCCGCCTTGACCAGAATATCTCCGCCGATAATCATATACGGAATAAGATATAACCCAAAGCGCAGCAATCCCCCGGCGGGAATGAAATGCAGTGCCGCCATAAGTACGGCAGCTGCAAGAATGCGATAAAGCACCTTTTTTTGTTTTTTAGTCATAGCAGATCACCTATGTCTGTTTGCTTTCCCATTAAAAATATATCTCGCAGTCACTTTCTACCTTTTTGCAATTTTTAAGCACCTGCTCCATAACTGCGTCAATCTCCGCACCCTCTTCAAATTCAACATTCATTTTGAGGGTCATAAAGCTGACAGTGGCATTCTTCACACCGGGAGTTTCATTTGCGGCAACCTCCATCTTGTTGGCGCAGTTTGCACAATCCACTTCGATCTTATAAACCTTTTTCATATATTGATCCTTCTTTCATTGTTTTGATTAAACGATTAAATAATCATTTAATCGTTATTTGTATAATACCACTCTCTCCTAAATATGTCAATAGACATTTTGTGCAGAGTATGGTAAAATGGTTATCGAGCTAAATAGCTTCGCAGCTCAGCTGTTCGGCAGAGCCGAACAATTTAGCTATCATATAAAAAGAAGGTATCATTATGTCGGATATTAAACTTCCTCACGATCACGGCAATTACGGACAGTGTGTTGCCTGTCAAACCCCCTGCCTTGCGGAGTTTCAGGCATTGGCTGACAGCTTCAAGCAGTTAGGCGACGGCAGCCGTCTGCGTATTTTTTGGTTGCTTTGCCATTGCGAGGAGTGCGTTATCAATATTTCCGCTATGGTAGAAATGAGCAGTCCCGCCGTTTCTCACCACCTTAAGCAGCTTAAAAGCGCAGGTTTTATCGTCAGCCGCCGCGAGGGAAAAGAAGTCTATTACACCGCCGCCGACACCGACCGCTCCCGTCTGCTCCATAATATGATGAAGCAGCTTCTCACCCTTGATTGCAGCGGTCACTGCCATTTTGAATGATGAAACGGTTTGTTATTCTGCTTGCTCTTGTTGCTCTTTTTCTGACCGCCTGCACTCCAAAGAAATACGATGAGAGCAATATTCACAAGCTTTATGATGCCGATTGGATAATCGGCAAGTCCCCTAAGCAGATACAAAGTAAATACGGCAAGTTTGATGATGAATATGACTCACCCCCGCGGGGCTGCTATGATGTCAACTCGCATATTTATGACAGCTTCCTCGACCCCAACAACATTTGCGACACCTATGTAATTGAGTTTGACGGAAACGGCATTGCGGTAAAGGCATATTTCGCTGAAACAAGCCGCGGCGGGTAAGCTTTGGGAGATATATAGGACAGAGAACGAAACTTCTCTGTCTTTTTTATTTTGCTCTTCTTTCAAAATCCTTAACAAGGTCTGCAAACTTGCCACCAAGCATCAACAGCACAATAAGGTTGATTACCGTTGGAAAAATAGCCGAAAAGTCAGCAATAGTCCATATCTTATCGGGTGTATAGCCTGATGTCACTGCAAACAAGGTCAGCGCTACACCCATTACGGGCATCATCAGGGTGAATATTTGTATTACCCTTTGACGCAGTTTTTCCTTTTTTATGCCATGGTTTATCAGGGTGAGATAATAGGCATACCACCCCACTATGCTTGAAAGCCCAAACAAAAACACCGAGAGCGCCACCGCAATTCTTGCGCCGCCGCCCAAGTATGCTTCCAGCGCGGTCAAGGTCAGCTCAGCGCCTAAAAGTCCGCTGTCCTGCATTCCCGTACAGATAACAAGCAGACCCGTCGCGGTACAGACCATAATGGTATCGGCAAATACTTCAAAAGCTCCAAGCATTCCCTGCTTTACGGGATGGGAGCATTCTGCCGTTGCGTGAACCATCGGTGATGTGCCCCACCCCGCCTCATTGGAATACAACGCGCGAGCAAATCCGATCTTCATACTTTGCGCCATACAGGTGCCCGCTACACCGCCAACGGCAGGCTTTAAGCTGAAAGCATTTGAAAGGATCAGTTTAAAAGCGGGTGCGATGCTTGCCCGACAGATGAACAGCACCACCGCCACGCATCCCATATAAAACAGACACATAAAGGGTACAAGATACTCGGATATTTTGCCAAGCCGTTTAAGCCCGCCCGAAATAAGAACAAGACTCACTATACCTAAAATCACCGACGGGATCATAAAAGGAATATCAAAGGTGGTGCCTATTGCTTCCGCCACCGCATAATTCTGTACATTGATAAAAAAGCTGACAAATATCCCGCCGCCGAAAAGCAAGGCGAGGACTTTCCACAGCTTGCTGCCCTTTTCCCTGCCGATAAACTCCTCAATATAATAGGTGGGCCCGCCCCACAGCTTTCCGTCTTTGTCGCGGCGATGGTAGTGACAAGCCATTGTGACCTCTGCCATTTTGATTATCATTCCCAAAAATGCCGATACCCACATCCAGAAAAGAGCGCCCGCGCCGCCTGTAACAATGGCGGTGGACACCCCCGAAATATTTGCCACACCCACCGAGCCGCCGATCGCCATACTCATAGCCTGAAACGCCGACATCTGCCCGGGTGCAGGGTCTTTATCACGTACAAAGGGGCTTTTTATTATCTGCCACAGCTTGCGAAACTGAAAGAATCGGCTCTTAAAGGTAAAATAAAGCCCTGCCGCCAAAATCAGTATCAGCAATGGCGCACCGTAAAACCAATAGGTTATTTTTTCAAGTATTGCCACCATATCACCTCAAGGCAATATATGAAAAAAAACGGACAAATATTAAAGGACGAAGCATATGGCTTCGTCCTTTTGAG
>CAZOSH010000012.1:0-13485 GCA_964582395.1 uncultured Oscillospiraceae bacterium
AACGTAAGGCGGCACTTTACTCTCGGCTTTGCCGAGCATATCACGAAAGCCAACGGCTTTCCATATCACGCGCGACGAAGTTGCGCTATATCACGACGGCAATGCCGTCCATATCACTCCACCGTAGGTGGACCCATTACGCAATAAGTGTGGAAAAATAAGACGAATGCTTATCGCATCAATTACCACCGTAAAAAACAAGACTTAAAAAGGGAGCAAATGCTCCCTTTTTTCAATTCAACAAAAATATCATATAGTTAAGATATACTGCAAAGCTAAATTACAGCAGAACTGTAACTTTAAATATCTAAGAAGAGCAACCTTTGGTCACGCCAAAGGTTGCTCTTTAATCTTTCTTTTGCTTTTGCAGGTAATCTTCAATTATCACTTCAAGAAGATTATTAACGCTTCTTTTTTGTTTTTCTGCTTCATCTTTAAGTTGCTTAATAACATCCTCGGGTAATCTTAAGTTTATCTGTATTTTGTTTGTCATGTTACCACCTCGGTATCATTTTATACCACTTTTGCACAATTTTAAAGATACCACGGTGGTACCATTTATGCAAAATAGAGATTTTCTGCAACGTCCTCGCATAAATGATACCACCGTGATACAATGGTTGTGTTGAAACATTGTATTTGAAAGGCAGTTTTATATTATGATTACAAAAACAATAGCCGAGCTATGGAACGGAACTCTCAATCCTTGCCAAAACTCAGAGCAGAAATGTCTCGAAACAGAGAGTTTAAAATCCCTTATACACCGCAACCTTGACCAATTGGAAGAAACGATGGATAATAATCAGAAATTGATTTTTGAAAACTATAACTTGTGTATAAATGAATATTTATCAGTAAGTTGTGAACAGGCTTTCTGCAACGGATTCAGCACGGGTTCAAAGCTTTTGGCAGAGGCACTGCTGGCAGATGGATAAATACTTTATCAGTGACAATAAGCACAATCTGTTAATAGCTGCCGAAGGCAATTTAGCGCCCGTAGGGCATTTAGCTGACCGCAGGTCAATTCAGCGCACTGTAGGGGTCGGCGTCTCGACGCCCAGTGCATTTAGCCTTCTCTCAATTCAGCAAAAATATCATATAGTTCAAATATCCCGCAAAGGTTACCCACAGCAGATAGGGCAAAAGCAGATATGCTGCCTTTTTGTCGATCTGCCAAAAGAAAAATATGGTGGCAAAAACTGCTATCCACAATCCCACAAGCCATATAAAAGCAAGGAAATACATCTCTAAATTAAAGAAGATTATAGACCAAAAAAAGTTAAAAAATAGCTGTATTCCATATATGCCCAATGCCAATTTTTTAAACTCGGAATCGGAATTATAAATAATATAGCAGGCGATGCCCATCAATATATAAAGTATTGTCCACACCACGGGGAAAAGCCATCCGGGCGGCGACAGGGGCGGTTGCCGCAGGCTCTCAAAGGTCTACATGCTCTCACGGGTCAAAAATGCCGAAATCCCACCCACCGCCAAGGGAATAAGCAAAGAAATTATCAGCGATTTCCATTTTATCTTCAAAAAATATCACCTCATTTTCATTGTACGGAAAATGAGGTGTTTTTATTCAGACTGTTTGTCAAACAGAAATATGCTCACTTAATCTTTTTGCGATATACTCCGTATTCACACCAAACTTTGTATGAAAGGTTACCAATGGAATACCTGCAGAGGATATAAGCGTTTTAATTTTCGAATCTCTGTCTCGTCGGCGGTAGTCATTATGTGACTCATCGTTTATTTCTATAAGCAACAGAATATTATAATCCCTGTCAAAGATACCGAAGTCTATATTCCTATACAGTTCGTTTTGAAACTTAAAATCCCCCTGTTTCTTAATAACTGTTGCCAAGTTAACCTGAGGCAAAACGACATAATTTTCACCGACTCTGTCCTTTATAGCCGCAAAAAACTGTTTTTCTATTGGGGTCATCAAGCATTTCTTTTGATATGTATATGCCTTGATGTTATCCTCTTGATTTTCATCAACTTTTTCTGGCTCTGACAAAGAATCTATGGACTTCGCCTCATTTTGGCTAATGGTGTGGTTTTTCTTATCTTTAAATACTTTAACAATAAAAACCGCAACCAAAGCAATCAAAATATATTCCATCGTTTTCACCTTTTATTCAGACTGTTTGTTTTTTAAGCAACTTTACCACGCGGGGGCGATTGTAACGCTGAATGACGATAAACTGACCATCAAAGATTATTGCGGCAATGGCAGTAACAGCAAATATCCAAAGTTCTCCCCACATCAGCGCAAAGAGCATGGTTGAAAGTGATATTCCCACATTTATCCAATGATCGGTCTCCGACTTCGCCATAGTGTTGGCAATGGCTTCAAGGGAATTGTCCTTCAGCGAAAAGCTTGCGGGATCATAGGTCAGTGCCTTGGATTTCCACTTTTTCACGCGGATAAGCTTATAAAATCCCCGCTCCCCCGCTTTTTCTTTAAACCACCAACCCTTGTATGTAAGCCGATTGCGGAAAAGCTTGGTCAAATTTCCCATAATAAGCCGCAGCCACAGATGATACATTATTGTAAATGCGGTGACACCTGTCCAAAGGATGCCGGAGTTTTCAAAAAAACTGCCGTAATGAATGACAAAGCAAACTACAGATATTATAAGCGCCAAGGCTATAACACAATACATAAATATTGCAGGTCCGGAAGGCTTGAACTTTTTCATATGGATATCCCCCTGTTTTAAAAGCTTAAAGTATAGCAAGTCTATTTAGAAAACTGCGCCAGTATATTCCCACCAGGTTCTGTTTCAAAAGAGATCCCAACGGCAAAGCCGTTGCCTTCACTTCGTTCAGGTTCGACTGCGTCCGCCCGTGTCATTCTGAGCGAAGCGACAGCGAAGTCGAAATGCGTAGCAGCGCCGCAAGGCGGAATCCCGGGCGGACTCCGCTCAGGATGACAGGTGAGTTTATATCGTTTCTCTTTCTGTTATTATCTTTTGCATTTTAATATCAAACTCGTCGGTGGCAAGCTCGCCGCGGGGTGCTATCTGCAGGGAAAAGCACAAGGCAATTGTCGCGGCATTTGCCTGCGGCAAAAAGCGGTCATAGCAGCCTTTGCCGAAGCCGAGACGGTTTTTATCTCTGTCAAATGCCACACCGGGAACTATTATCAGGTCAAGCTCCTCGGGAGAAATATACTTTTCCTCATCCCCCACAGGCTCCCAGACCCCGAATGGGCTTTTTATCAGTGGCTCGTCCTGCTCTATCTTGTAAAACCTCATCTCACTGCCCGTTGTTTTTGGCAATGCTACGGTTTTGCCCACACTAAGGGCATCTTTGATTATCTCATCGGTGGAAGCTTCAGAGGGCATACTCTTGTATATAGCAATACATCGGGCAGATTTATACTCATCCTGCTCAAAAAGGCGCTGAGCAATAAGAGCAGAGCACTCCGTCTTATTCTCGGCGCTCTGCCTGAGAGCTATGTACCTTTTCCTAAGCTGTGTTTTCATAGGGTTGTCCTTATCTCGTTTCCGCAAGGAAACATATCGCATTACGCAGTAATATCTCGCATCGAAGATATATCGCAAATCTCGTAAGAGATTCATATCACTGCGTTGCTTTGCAAAGCAATGCAACGCACTCTACATGGCTTGTATGAGGGAACATATCCACAGGGCGCATCTTTTTGACCGCATAGCCGTGTTTGGTAAAATAACCAAGATCTCGCGCCAGCGTTTCGGGGTTGCAGGAGATATACACTATCTTATCGGGTGCAAGTTTGATTGCCGAGCGCATAAACTGCACGGTACTTCCCGCACGGGGCGGATCCATAATGACCGCATCGAGATGTATCTTCTCTTGTGCCAAGCCAATCATAAAATCACTTGCATCGGCACAGATAAACTCGATATTTTCAATATTATTAAGGGCGGCATTTTCCTTTGCATCCTTGACCGCATCGGCATTAAGTTCTACACCGATAACCTTTTTTGCGCCCTTTTTGGCGGCAATTATACCGATAGTTCCCGTACCGCAATAGGCATCAAGTATAGTTTCCTTGCCCGTCAAGCCCGCATAATCCATAGCGATGGAATAAAGCTTTTCGGTCTGCACCGGATTGATCTGATAAAACGACTTAGGTGAAATGCAGAACTTACAGCCAAGCAGCTCATCCACTATCTTTCCTTCGCCGTAAAGCACTATGCTTCGGCTGCCAAGAACAAGATTGGTAAACTTGTTATTGATATTCTGCACGATGGTGGTTATCTTGGGGTGGGCTTTTCGCAAGGCTTCGATAAAATTATTCTTTGAGGGAAATACCGCTGTGCCCGTAACCAGCACCACCATCAGCTGACCGGTGGAAAAACTGCGCTTTACAAGCACGTGACGCATAAATCCACGAAGGGTGTTATCGTTGAAAGGCTCAAGCTTGAAGCTTGCCATCAGCTTGCGAATGGTGACGATGACCGCGTCGGCTTTTTCATCCTCAATAAGACAGGAATCTATGGGCACTATTCTGTGGGAGGATGACTGATAAACGCCCGAAATTATGCCGCGGCGGTCTCTGCCGAATGCCGCCTGCACCTTATTGCGGTAATGATAGGGGTTTTCCATTCCCACTATCTCATCCACGCGGCAAAATCTGCCCAACAAACCGATGACCTTGCCCTGCTTATAACGAAGCTGGTCGCGGTATTCCATATTTTGCAGCTGACAACCGCCGCATTTTTTATAAACGGGACAAGTAGGCATAGTGGTCTCCTTTTCTCATTGTCACAACAACTTTCTAAAGTATAGTCCGCCTGTATGGGGTTTGCCTGATTTCTCGCAACGAATAAACCTTTCAATAACCCGCTTGGCTTCACTTGCGCTTTCACGGGTGAAATAGAGCAGATCATAATCCACTCCAACCATCTCTTTATCGGCAATATCAAGTTCAATACTGTTGAGCAGGGTGGAATAGCGCTTTTCACCGCATTCCACGGGGAAGGTAGCACCTGTACGGTCGGTAAGCACTCCCTTTTCTCCGCATTTTAAGCAGCCTGAAAATGCCTTGACGGGACAGTTGCGAAAATGCATAAGCGGCAATCTTCCGTAAGCAACTACGCCGCGACGAAGGCTTCCGCCCAGGTCGCGTATCTTTGCCGCCGCAAGCTCAAAGGAAAGGGTCAGGCTGCAGAGGCCGTCCTTTTCATAATGTACAAGGCTCTCGGTATTCAGCACATTCAGCCCGAAGCCGCCGTGGACATCAAGTCCAAGCCGTTTGCCAAGGTTGATGCCGTAAATATTATTTGTCCAAATGGCAGAAAGCCCCTCATTTTTCAGCTTTTCGACCCTTTCTTCAAGGGCTTTTTCATCATCGGGGAAAAGCAGCGTGGGCAACTGCACCACAAGCTTTTCTCCGTATTTTTCTATAATTTCCTTATCTATCTCGCTGATCGGCAGGATGATTTTTTCAAGATATTCCCCGCCTGCTATCTGCTGCGACTTATAAAACCTTGCCCAAAGGCTGGGGCGCATTCTTTTAAGCGAAAACGTTCCGCCTTTTGTCCACTGAAAGTCTTGGGCGGGATGCTCAGGTCTACTGATTCGAAGCTGACTCAGTTTTTCCAAGCCCTCTCTGCGTAGCCCGTTGAGTGCCGATGCGGGAAGAGAAAGACCCCCGTCTATTTCCGCGGAAAACGCCTCCACAAAATAGGGTGTGCCGCCGCATTTTTCAAGGCTTTTGCGGGCGCTTTGCTCATCTAAGGGGCGGTTTATTGCCTTTTCGGGCGTAGGCGCGGCAACGCGGATGGTGTTTTCACCGTCGGAAATGCTCAACTCTCCCCCACTTGCGTTTAATACAAAATGCATATTTACGGGAATAATTGGATTTTCGTTTTTATATGTTTCCGCAAGGCTTTTCAACACATTATCCGCTGCGGTGACATCGTCCTTTGTTCGGTAGCCGAACATACTTCTGTCTCGCTTGCCCTGCAGGTAACCATCGGTAAAACCGCTACGGGAAAACACCGCTTCAAGGGTCTGCAGGTCATAGGGCTTGCCTTCAAGGGCATTTTTGCAGGCGGTAACCGCCGCCGCCACATATTCGGGGCGTTTCATTCTCCCCTCTATCTTAAGGGTGGTAACACCCGCATTTGTCATCTCACGAAGATGTGAAACAAGGGACATATCCTTCAGCGACAACACGTGGTCGCCACCGCCGCAACGCCAATCTAGGCGGCAAGGCTGGGCACAAAGTCCGCGGTTTCCCGATCTGCCGCCCAACATTGCCGAAAGATAGCAACCGCCCGAAAGGCTCATACAATGAGCACCGTGGACAAATGCTTCGGCCTTTAGGGGTGTGGCGGCGCATATCTTTTCCATCTCGGAAAGGGTCAGCTCGCGGGCAAGCACTATACTGTGAAAACCGCAGCTTTCAAGATATTTTGCTCCGTCCACGTTGTGCACCGCCGTCTGGGTGGAGGCATAGCGCTCAATGGTGGGATATTTTTCAGCAAAAAGCCTGAGGGTCGCCATATCCTGAATGATGACCGCATCGGCGCCCGCCGCGGCAATGTAGTCTGCTTCCCTCTCCAGCTCCTCGCGCTCGCTGTCGGTAATGACGGTATTCACCGTCACATACACGCGGGCTCCCCTTTCGTGGCAGTATTTCACCGCTTCACTCAAGTCAAGCGCGTCAAAATTGGCGGCATTTCTGCGGGCATTGAAGCCTTTGCCGCCCAAATATACCGCATCGGCGCCGCAACGGACTGCGGCAAGCAACTGCTCTTTTGCGCCAACCGGCGCCATTATTTCTGCCATTGCGGCACCTCCTTTGTATGATTATTTAACCTTGGTCAGTTTACCTTTTTCAAGATAATACTCGCTGCTGCAAAACTCTCTTGCGGCAGATTTGTGGGAGATCATAACCACAGTCTTACCCAAGTCTTTGAGATAGTCAAGCATCTGCTTTTCGGTGTCGTCGTCAAGAGCGGAAGTAGCCTCATCAAGCAGTAATACGGGCGCTCCGTAATAGACCGCGCGGCCAACGGCTATGCGTTGCGCCTGACCTTCCGAAAGGGCACAGCCCTCCTCGCCTATCTGTGTATTAACACCTTCGGGAAGACGGGAAACAAACTCCTCTGCACAGCTCACCTTCAGCGCAGCGGCAAGCTTTTCTTCATCAAGGGCTGAGCCAAAGCAGATATTTTCGGCAACAGTGCCCGAGAAAAGCATATTGCCCTGAGGTACATAGGCAAAAAGTCGGCGTGTCTCACTTGATACGGCTCTGCCGTTATCAATTTTTATCTCGCCATCATAGTCATAGAGTCCCAAAAGCAACATAAACAGGGTGCTCTTTCCCTGTCCCGTTGCTCCACTGATAAGGGTAAAATCGCCCTTACCTATATGGCAAGATGCCCCTTGGAGCACCTTTTCTCTGCCGTAGTTAAAGGTGACATTGTCGACATTTATGCCCTTTTCAAAATCAACCTGCTCATCACAAGATCGCTCCCTTGTTTCTTCAAGCTGCATAAGCCGTTCTGCAGAGGCGATTGCCGAATAGTAGGCGGGCATAATTCCCGAAAGGGAGGAGAAAGGCGCCTGCACCTGACCGATAAGCTGAAGCAGTGCGGTAAGGGTGCCCACCGTCATAGCACTATCGGGCTGACCCAACTTGATCGCGGCATATATCATCGCCGCAACATAGGCTGCACGGAAGAAGAAAATAAAACCCGCCCCCGTAAATATGCTGAGCATTGCCCTCTCCATTTTGGCCTTGAAATGCTCATTCTGCACATACAGTGCGCTGTCTGCCCGCTTTGATTGGGCATTATATGCCTTGATAACAGATAAGCGGTCAAGACTTTCGCCCAGTTCGGCGCGAACCTTGCCCTCTTTTTCCTGCATATTTTTGTGGAGCGCCTTTAGTTTGGGGCGCATAATACGGCTTGCGCCAAAAAGAAGTGCTCCCACTACAGCAAAAACAAGCACGAGATACACATCGAATACCGCAAGTGATATAAAAACAGCGATAAGACGTGTGATAATTGCCACGGTGTTGGGAATGATGGTCACTACTCCGTTTGCAATCACATGAACATCGGAGAAAAGACGGTTTATCAGTTCACCGCTGTGATGAGCGGATATATCCTTATAGGAAGCATCCATAACCGAACAGAACACACGGTTTTTTATTGACACATCTATTTTGCCCGAAACCCGCTCGGATAGTGTTCCGCAGATATACCTCATTCCCACCTGAACAAGCACTAAGGCGATCATAATTATTATTCGGGGCAACGCCGCTTTGACCCCCGAAGATAGTGCCACATCTAAGAATCCCTTTGTGGACAGTGCGAATAGAACAAGACTCAGCGAATGAAGCCCATTGCACAGACAAAGAGCAAAAATCGAGCCCTTTTGTTCAGCTATTCGGTTTTTGATCCAATCGAGAGCGGTATTTTTCATAGCTACCCCTTTAGATTAATATATTAATACATACCTATACAGAATAAGCATAACACACCGAAGAAAATATGTCAAAACAATGCCGATCTATAAGCGGGGCAATATGTTGAAACGTCGATCATGCGCAATAATTGTCCTTGCTTTATTCCTTTTTTTATAGTATCATAACTATGATACTACTATTCTATTTTTTTGGGGGTGAAGGATTGATTTTTACCGTTGCAGACCTGACTGTCAAAGCAGAAAATCCCCTTCCCTATCTTCTCAAAACCCACCGCGATTATCTTACCCCGGACAAACAGCCTCAGTTGACTGTTACGCTGACCGAAACTCAACCCATTGAACAAAGTATTGAACTGCTTAGAGCAGTTTCCAACGAGCTGATTAAAAAGGATACCTTCCTTTTACACTGCTCAGCATTGAGTTTTGATGGAAAAGCCGTTCTTTTCGCCGCCCACTCGGGTGTGGGAAAAAGCACCCATTCAAGAATGTGGCGGGAAGCCTTTGGGGATAAGGTCACTATGGTCAACGATGACAAGCCTTTTTTGCGGTTTGAAGGTGACACCCTCTATGTTTTCGGCACCCCTTGGGACGGAAAGCACCATCTCAGCACCAACACCAAGGTTCCCGTTGTTGCGTTGTGCTTTATTTTCCGCGGGGCAGAAAACAGCATTTCCTCTATGAGCGCTGCTGACGCGCTGAATATTATTTTCGATCAGGTTCCCCGCACCGCCGACCCCGAATATATGAGCAGGCTTCTTGCTCTGTTAGATAAAATGCTTACACGCCTTCCGCTGTATGCTCTTACCTGCAGACCGGACCACGATGCGGCAAGAGTTGCACTTAAAGGCATAATAGGAGACGAGTTATGAAACTGAAAGACGGATTTATTCTTCGTACTGTAGCCGACACACATATCGTTGTTGCAGTAGGCAAAAACAGTGAAAACTTCAATAAAATGATCAAGCTTAACGACAGTGCAGCTTTTTTATGGCGCATACTCAGTAATGACAAAACCGCTGATGAGTTGGCTAGCGAACTGGTTGCCGAATACGGCATTTCTAAGGATGTTGCTCTGTCCGATGCGGAAAACTTTGTCGGAGTCCTGAAGGCGGCTGATCTGCTTGTCTGAAAGAATGGAACTATCTGAGCTTCTTCCCGTAATGGAAGAGGTGCTTTCCTCGGGCGGAGAGTTTTCCTTTATCCCCGGCGGCAACAGTATGCGCCCCATGCTTTACGGCAAACGGGATCAGGTCACCATTGTCAAACCCGAAGGCAGACTGAAAAAATATGATCTGCCCCTTTTTCGAAAGCCGGACGGCGGATTTATTCTTCACCGCGTTGTAAAAGTGCTTCCCGACAGTTATGTAACCCGGGGAGACTGCACTGTTTCTTATGAGCGAGATATTACAGACGCTCAGATCATCGGCGTAGTAAAGAGCTTTGTTCGATGCGGTAAGACTTATTCTACAGACAGCCGAAAATATCGCATTTACTGCGCATTTTGGACAGCTTTCCCCATTTTTCGTCGATTTGTTATGTATTTTGGAAAGCGAACATAGTCGAACATAGTATTGATTTAAAGATAAAACCGTGATATAATACATATGTGTATTGTGTCACGGTTTTATTTTGCGTTTTTCGCATTTTGGGAGGTATTTTAATTGAACACTGAAATCACTTTAAAAGATTTGCTTGATCTGTTTATACGCAGACTTAAGTGGATCGCCATAATTACTGCATTTGCAGTAATCGTATCGGTCTTCGTCACACTTGTCCTCATCACACCCAAGTATACAGCTTCCACTTCGCTGCTGGTCACCAGTTTTGCCAATAGGGACAATTCAACCATAACCTATAATGAAGTTGTTGCTTCGCAAAACCTTGTTCCCACCTATGTTGAAGTGTTTAAAAGTAATTCTGTTCTGCGTGAGGTTTCTGCCGAGCTGGATGACAAATATACCGTAAGCGCTTTGGCTTCTATGATAACAGCTGAGGGTGTGGGCGAAACACAGGTTATAAAAGTTTCGGTTGAAGCTACCGACCCTCAGACCGCTATGGATATTGCTAACGCTGTGGCTACCGCAGCTCCTGCTGTTATTGTGGACAAGGCAAAGGTTGGTGCCGTTGAGGTTCTTGACTATGCCGAATTACCCACAACACAGTCTTCCCCCAATTTGGTAATCAATGTTATAATTGGTTTTTTGTTGGGTATAGTGCTCAGTTATGCAGGTTTCTTTATCTATGAAACTCTCGACACCATCATTCGTGACGAGGAAATACTTATCAAAACCTTTGATATTCCCCTTTTGGGAACAGTTCCCCCCCTTGATGATATTTCCACCACTTCTTCTAACGGAGGTGCGGTAAAATGAATAAATCTCCCATTACAAAAAGCTCTGTATTTTCAAAGAAATCTTTGAAGAAAATACTCAATGACAAGAGCCCCTTTGGTGTTAAAGAAAGCTATGGTGCTATCCGCACCCAGCTTATGTTCTCCAAGAATAACGAAAAATGTCCCATTTTTGCTGTCACCAGTATGACTGCGGGCGACGGTAAAACACTCAATTGCGTAAATATCGCCATCAGCTTTGCCCGACTTAATAAGCGCGTGCTTATCATTGACGGAGATATGCGTAACCCTACCATCCACAAGATTTTCTCTCTTTCTTGCGGCAATGGTCTTTCGGAGATTTTGGCAGGATTTTCAGATTCCATTAATTTTAAATCCACTAATGTTGAAAACCTGACGGTTCTCACCGCAGGCGAATTGCCTCCCAACCCCGCAGAACTCCTCAACTCTGAGCAGTTTGACAAGCTTCTCAAGCTGGTACGCGAACATTTTGACTATGTATTTATCGATACACCTCCCATAGGGCTTGTCATTGACGCTACCATTCTTGCGCAGAAGGTTACGGGCTTTGTTATAGTGGTTCGTCCCGGCAATACCGATATACGCGGTCTTAAAGGCGGTGTCGCATCACTGCAAAGCTTGGGCGCACACATTTCCGGCTTTGTCTGCAACGATTCCGACGGAAGATTGCGCAAACGCACCGGCGCATATGGCGAGAAGTATTATAAAAAATACAGCTACTACAATTATAACAATCGTTATCAATACGGCGTTGAGCGCAATATAGAAAATAATAACGAAAAATGATTATTGACTTTCATGCACATGTTCAACCTGGGGCAGATCACGGCTGTGAAAGCCTTGATATGTCCCATAAGCAGCTGCTGCTTGCCTCGCAGGCAGGGGCTGAGGTTGTTGTGGCCGTTTCGCATTTTTACCCTTTTAAAGAGGATATTGAAAGTTATCTGCAACGTCAAGAAAAAGCAAAAACTCAGTTGATTGCTCTGAAAGAGAGCAACCCCAATTTGCCCGAAGTGATGATTGGTACAGAGGTCACACTCTGCGCGGGGTTGGATAAAATGGACGGTATCGAAAAACTGTGCATTGAGGGAACAAATTGTATTTTGATCGAAATGCCTTTTACCAAGTGGGATAATAAGCTTATTGAGACCTTGGACAGTATAAAATATGTTCTCGATCTCAATCCTGTACTCGCTCACGTGGATCGTTATGACCCCTGTGAGATAGAAAAGCTTTTTGCACTTGACATACCCGGACAGGTCAATTTTTATTCCTTATTGCCGTTTTTCGGCAGAAAAAGGCTCCTCAACTGGATAAAAGACGGACATATTTCCGCGGTCGGCAGCGATATTCACAATCTTGAGCCGGGTTATAAAGGCTTTGACAGAGCACTTAAGATCATTGGCAAAGAAAACGTTGCCGCAATTATGGAAAAAAGCCGCAGACTTATAAATCTTTAAAGTAAGGAAATGAAGTATGAACGAAACTCTGCTCCATTGTTTGATAACCTTTGGACTTTCAATGATTCCCATAGGTGAGCTCCGCGTTTCTATCCCCTATGGCGTGGCTGTGGGTCTGCCCCTGCCTTGGGTCATACTTATCAGTGTTATAGGAAATATGATCCCCGTGCCTTTTATTGTTCTGTTTATCAGGAGAATATTTGCGTGGCTCAGGACCAAAAGCCAATGGCTGGATAATCTGGTTTCGAAATTGGAAGCCCGCGCTATGGAAAAAAGCGAAAGCGTCAAAAAATACAAGATCTTCGGTCTTTATGTATTTGTTGCAATCCCCCTGCCCGGCACGGGTGCTTGGACAGGTTCACTGATAGGTACTCTTCTTAATATGCGAATGAAATATATTCTCATTTCCTGCTTTTTCGGTGTTCTTACCGCAGGAATAATTATGAGCATTGCAAGTTATGGAATAAGCGCACTGTTTAGCTTTATATAAGAGATTGAGATTTTTTAAAGGACATCTTTTACGCTGAATACACCGTATTGTTCGCTTGCCTCAGCGCAAAATCTGTCCTTTTTCTGTAGTTCTTCTAATGACAAAACTGCATTTCTCCTAAAATGGAATAATGTAAAAAAGAGATGACCTTTTTGGTCATCTCTTTTTCTTATCTAAACTTTTTATTGATGTGGTCCATAACATCATAATACTGGTCTTCATCTGTAGCGGGTGCCGCAAAGATTGCCATCTCATACACTGTCGAATCCGTGACAATGGCCACACATTTTCCTTGGCGGAAATCAGGCATAAGAACCAAATCAAACACAACACCATTCTTAACCGCATCCTTGTTTACGATGCCCCAAATGCCATCTCTTATCTCTGCTGTTGCATCAACCTTTTGAGACTTACCCTCCGCCGTGAATACCACTGTGCCTTCAAAAGCTTTACCCTTTTGTTTTCCGTAGATTTCAAGGGTTGCAGGGTAATATTCTTCTGACACGCCCTGGCTAATCATTCCCTCAAAGGTGTAGGACACATCCTTGGACATAAAAAAGTAAATCAATACTCCAATTATCACTACTGCCGTAATAATTGCAGCAATTATTATGCTTTTTTTCATATTTATCATCCTTCTTAAGTGATGTTTTCCACAGCGCAATATTGTGCCGCGTTGCGACGAATTTGTTAGGCGGCAGGAGCAAGGTCTCCTT
>CAZOSH010000013.1:0-13224 GCA_964582395.1 uncultured Oscillospiraceae bacterium
AAACCACGCGTCCAATTTTACTCTCAGCAATGGCTTTCTTCATCGCTTGCACATGCCATAGATCTTGACAAGAATGCCATTCAGCGCATTGAATGCGGAAAACGATTTGTTACAGATATTGAAATAATTGCTTTTTCAAGGGTATTTAATATAACTATCGATGACCTTCTTAAACAATAAAAATGAGCCGCTTTTAGCGGCTCATTTTTATTTCATTTTCTATCCAAGACATAAGAAGATCGACTATCTTTTTCTGTTGAATGTCGGTCAAGTCAATGCCCTTGGGGACTTTATACCATTTATTAAGGCAGTCTCTGCAGCAGCAAGCGCAGGCGTGCTGCGCTACAAAAACGGGATGTCCGCGCGTAGGGGTCTGCTTTCCGTCGTTGGGAATGCTTGCAGGGGCAAGCCTTTGGGCAACGAATGTTTCGCAATGGGTGCGGATGGTTTCTATGCCTTTTTCATTTATGTACTCTATATCACGCTGAGACAGATGAAACTTTGCCCTGAAGGGCGAGCGTTTAAGCCTTGCAAGGGTCTCCAAAACTGTTGCCATTTCAGTTATCCTTACTGCGGTCGGGGATAAGGAATATAAACACAAGGGAGCTTGCAACCAACATCATAGGATAGAACAGATTTGACAGAATATCAAAGGCGTTCAGCTCACAACCCAGGGTGCTTACCACCGACAAAGCCACCAGCACCTGGGCGCCGTAGGGCAAAAAGCCTTGAAATATGCAGGAGAAGGTGTCAAGTATGGATGCCGTCTTGCGCTTTGAGATGCCGTAGTCCTTTGCCATTTCCGAAGCGATGGGGTTTGCCATAACGATTGCAACAGTATTGTTTGCGGTGGCAATATCCATCAGTCCAACCAGCAGACCGATGCCCAGCTGACCTGCCCTTTTGCCACGGAATACACGGCGAATGGTATAGAGCAGCGCATCAAAGCCGCCGTTTTCACGAATAAGCGCGCATAATGCCGCAACAAGTATGGCAACCATTGAGGTTTCAAACATTCCCGAAGCACCGTTGCCCATTCCCGCCATCAGTTCGGGGAAGTCCACTGCACCGGTGGCAAGCATAATTACACTACCGGTGACGATTCCTATCATCAAGGTGACAAAAACATTTACGCCTATGATTCCACTGATAAGTACAAGCACATAGGGAATGATCTGCACAAGGTCATAGCTCTTTGTGATATTGCTGTCAATATCCGCACCCGCAGAAAGAGCAAGGATAAGTACAAATGTAATTATCGCCGCGGGGGTTACTATTGCAAGGTTGGTACGAAACTTATCCTTCATAGGACAGCCCTGACCGTTACAAGCGGCAATGGTGGTGTCGGATACAAAGGAAAGGTTATCGCCGAACATAGCGCCGCCTACCACCGTTCCCACGCACAAGGGCAGAGAAAAGCCCGAAGCCTGGGCAACCGAAACGGCAATGGGAGTAATAAGGGTAATAGTTCCTACCGATGTGCCCATTGCGGTGGAAATAAAGCAACTGACCACAAACAGAACGCATACCGCAAGGCGGGGCGGAGTGATGGAAAGCAGGAAATATGCCACGCTTTCGGCGCTGCTTCTGCCGACCACACCTACAAAAATACCTGCAAGCATAAAAATGAGTAGCATAGTGATAATGTTTTTATCCCCTACGCCCTGACCCATAAGCTCAAGCTTTTGATCGAAGCTCAGCTTTCCGTTCTGAATACTGGCCACAAGCAAAGCCACCAAAAATGCCACCACAACAGGAACGCTGTAGAAGCCCATAGGTATCTTCATTATATATTCAAAGGTAATGCCCAGAGAAAGATATATAAGCACAAATACCCCAATAGGCAAAAGTGCCCAAAAATTACCCTTTTTCATAGTTTATCCTCACTTTCGGTGTCTTTTCACGCAAGGCATATTATACCATTTGTCCAATAATAGCGCAAGCATAATTATAGAATTGCAGCAAATGCGAAAAAACACCGCATTGCTTGCGGTGTTTTTTGAATATAGCTTGCTTATGTATTATTCATACACGACGGCATCTTTCCAGCCCTCGATGGGTGCTTCTATGCCCAAAAGTTTTTGAAGCATTCCCCAAGCCGCCACCTTTTTTGCATAGGATTTTGAGCCTGCAGTCCAGCCTTCACTGCGATTGCTGTCTCCCAATCTGCAGGAGCATATCCATACATCGTTGCCAAGCTCGTCCTTATAATCGGCTTTTTCAAAAGTGTATGACGGCTCCTCTACTATTCCCTTTTGCCAAAGCTCATTAAGCTGATTAATTGCATTTTCAGACGTAGGCTCCGAAATCACATCAAGGATCTCCTGCGCCTGCTTTTGCACCCGCTCAATAAGTATCCAAGCCTTGCGCGCCGCCATTCTGCGAGCGCCGTTTTCGGTGTTGCCGCCGCCTTTTATTCCGCGACAAAGCATTTTGTAACCCAAACGTATTCTGCACTCGTATTCAAGGGTGCGGCTTTGGTCATACTCAATGCTCCATATCAGCTTTTTACCGGGATATGCGGACTGATACCAACCATTTACCATCGCCACATAGTCATTTTCGTCATCCATTCCGTTTTCCATAAGCTGATCGGGATCTAAAAGGGTCTCAATCACCTTTTCGGTGGCAGAAAGATCCCAACCGCTGTCGATTGTAATCGCGCCGATAATGGCCTCAAAAAGATCCTCCATAACCGAAGGTGAATTGATAATATTGTTCTTTCTGTCGCCCTTTCCCACCAAAAGTTCCTCTTGAATACCCGTTTTGGCAATAGCTTTTGCAAGAGTCTCTTTTTTCACCATTGCCGCCTTTGCCACGGACATTTCACTTTCGTCAAGCTCCGAAACAAACCAGTTTTTCATATTTGGGTCGGCGGGTGAGTTTCCCATTATATATTTAAATGTTCCGTCGTCATATTCTCTGTGCCCGTAGCGCTGTACCATCTTTTGAGTAATGTGCATACCAAGCACCGAATCGCCAATGTACTCCAACACCTCATTGTTTTTAAAGCTCTTATGCTCGGCGCTGTATGTTCTGCGGGTAAATGCCTGCAGCAAAAGGGTCTTATCCTTGAAAATATAGCCGATGGCTGTTTCAATTTTTCCGTAATCAATCATTTTCGCAGCTCCTTTTCAGCGTTTTTTGCCCAAAACGCCATCTTAAAACAATACCTTCTTGCAAGTTGACAAGAAGGTATAAAGCGCAGGACTTTCAGTCGTTTAAGACAGACTCTGTCCGAGCGAAAGCGGCTTGTATCTTTTCATAGCCGCCATCAGGAAGATTCTTTATATCATCCTCTGTAAGATACTCCCAAGTGCTTGGAGCCTCGGTACGCAGATCCCATTCAAGAGCGGGAAGGGTCATAGGCGATGTACCGCACTTGCCGTCGGGGAGCAGCCTGACAGTATTTAAGCCGTCGGAAACAAACACTGCGCCGTGGGACAATCTTATACCTTGCATAAACAGACCTCCGTTTATTTAAAGACTTTCTATAAAACTCTTGATTCGCTCTGCAAGTATCCCCTGCCCCACATCATTAAAATGAAGTCCGTCAACGGTGTATTTTTCATAATGCTCGGGGTTATGGGGGTCGATGCCAAGATCACGATAAAAACTTAGTACGGGGATATCAAACTGCTTTGCCGTTTCTTCAATGACTTCGACATAGTCAAGAAGTGACTTTGCATCATCAAGCTTGTTATCATAAATTGATACGGCAAGATCATCTCCACCCTCATATGTGCAACGGGCGGGGGTGATAAATATTACAGGCTTGCCCGCGTAATTCTCCCGAAGGAAGCTCATAAGAAAATATACTCCGCCGCAGAAGGTTGCGGGAGTGCTGTCGCCAAGCTTTCCAAAGGGCGCGTCACCGTGGAGATAGTCGTTTACTCCGCCGTAAACCACCACCATATCGGCAGTTGTGTCCATATTATATACTCGACCGCAAAAGCAAAGGTCCTGCCTTGGATTGGCGGTCGGCTTGGTCTGGTGAGCAATGCGAGTGCCGGCTATACCGTAATTATTGACCGATGCAAGTCCGCACATTTTCATAAGGCGGTTGTCATATCGGCAATTCTCTATATCGGTAACGCCCATTCCCTCGGTGATACTGTCTCCTAAAAAATTGACCTTAAAGCCTTTTATATCCATAATGACCCCTTATGCTTTTGTAATAAAATCAGCAATGCTTATAGTTCCTTTATCAAGGGCAAGGAACTGATCGTTGTATTTCTCAACCATAGCGCAAGAGCAGGAAATCATATACTGGAAAAGTCCTTCACCGATAATACTCTCTCTGAAGGATGCCGTCATTCTGAAGACGATGGATCCGTCGGAAAGATCATAATCAAAGCTGCCGTCAGCCATACCAAAAGACGCCGCACATGCGGCAATCGCGCCATCCAATCTCTTATCCTCGCTCATCTTAAAGGGCAAGGGAGATAATAAACGGATGAGCTGCCTTTCGGCATCAACAATAATAATGAACTGCATAGGGATATCGTCGTCGTTTACACCAAAGTATACGAGAAGCTTATCTTCCTCTTTTTTGAAGCTCCATTCTCTGTTTTCTATTGCTTCGCAAAGAGTCCGATATACCTGCTTTGCAAGTGCCATCTTTTTTTCATCAACCATCGGTATATCCCCCTCATTCGTTTGCAAGGTCGGAAATGAACTGCTCAATCGAAACCATTCCCTTGGAAAGCATAAAAATTTTATCGTTGAACTTGTCGATAGTGTGGCAAGAGCAGAAAAGCAAATACTCAAGCACATCTTCGCCGAGCTTGCTTTCAATGAAGCTGTTGGTCATACGGAAGAACATATGACCGGATGCAATGTCATAATCAAAGCAGCCGTCAACAAGAGAATTGTTGATCGCGCTGACGGCAATAGCAACATCAAGGCGTTTGTCCTCCTGAATAACAAAAGGCATTTTAGAGATCAGCAGCACCAGCATTCTTTCTGCATCAACCTTAATGTTGATCTCCATTGGGAAGTCGTCTCCTTGAGCGCCGCATTCAATGGTCAGCTTTTCTGTATCCTTCTTATATCGCCATTCATTCTTATCCAAAACGAGACAAAATGTGTCAAACACAGTCCGGGCATGTTTCAAGTTTTTTTCATCTGCCATGATTATATCTCCAATCGGTTATTTGTTTATATCACTATTGTTCTAAATGCATCATATCACAAAAATATGAAATAGTCTACGCTGCTGAAAAATAATTCTGCCACCGGCAGCGGCGGCGCAGTCGCCAGGGAGCTTACGGTGCAGCTGTTTGCTACGCAAGGTGGTTGATTCGAAGCACAAAAAAGAAAAAAGCCAAAACAAAAAGCACTTGCGATCGCAAGTGCTTTTCGGGTTCCATATGCGACTACTTGAGTTTCAAGAAGCCTTTATCAAATGCATCATAAGTGAAGAGCTTCTCTCCTATGGTAAAAGCTATCCTGATATATTTCTGTGCCTTATCAATATTAGTTATACAGCCAACCCCGAATTTGCCGTGGATAACTTCTGCACCCTTTGCAACTTTTGAATAATCTGTTTTGGGCTTTTCCTCTTTATTTTCTTGTCTGTGTTCTGTAGTTACAACATATGCAGTGCGGAAGGTTTTCTTCTTATCTTCCTGCGTATCAATTTCTTTCTGTTCTAATATATCTTCCGAAACTGTGGTTTTCATAGTTGCCTGCTGATTAAAGAATAGCCTTTCGTATTCCTCGCGGCGTATAACCGTATCCCAACCGCCCACTTCAGCGGATACAGACTTTTCAATTCCTGTATATGAAAGTGAGGAATCCTCGTAGCGCTTGAACTTAAAGATCGCATCATTCATCAAGCTTGAATTAAAAACACCAATGGTACACAGAATGTTAAAGTCATTTACATCCAATCCGGTAACCTTTTTAAAGAGTCCCGGTTCCAATTGTGTAATAACATCCTTAAGCGAGCGTTCTCGGCGGTCGGTAAGGTACATAAAGATTGGAACTCGCGTTGCAAACTTGATAAGCTTTTCCTGTATTTGCTTACGCATCGACTTGTATTCTTTTTCCTCTTGTGTCAGTTCCCTCTTTTCCTTTTCTGTTAGTTTATCTTGATTCTCCTTTTTTGCCTTTTTTACTGCCTCCGATTTATTGATTATGGCCGTAATATCCTGGTTCAGTGATCGGAAGCCTTCAATACGCATAAGAGCATCCAGTGCATCTTTATTTGCAAGCAGTCTTCCCAAAGTATCATTGTCCACGTTAACAAGGAGGGCTGACTCCCATCTCTTTGCAAGAAGGGTTGCGCTTGTTCCCGCCATAGCAATATCCAAAATGTCTTGTGCGTTTATCTGCTTCATGGTGCTACCGTCGTAAGCAAGCACCGGTAAAAAGTGAATAAAATCGGCAACCTTCTTTTCAGGGTTGGATTCATCCACATTAAGACGGCAAGAGTAATCGGAGATCTGACGGAGTGCGCGGTCAAGCGAAAAGTCGAAGACATAGCATTCTTGCTTCATAATCTGCTTGTTGCCCAAGTTGTCGGTAATTTCCCAAGGAGATTGAACACGGAATGCCGTTTGGAAATATGTTTCGGGCGATTTTAGATTGCGAAGCATAAACACACCCGTCCACGGACGAACAGTCACTCCTGTGGTAAGTTTTCCGCAAGATAATGTTATAGTTTTTGTTTCAAGAGGATTTCCCATTGAGCTCTGTACCGGATAAAGCGCATCAAGCCCGATGCCGGCTCCAGTACCCGCGCAAATATTGATCTTATAGTCATGATAAAACACATTTTGCTTCTGTTTAAGCAGATTTGCCATGGCAAAACACGAAGCCACATTGGGCAAAAACCATAATGTATGAGACAAAACATTAAGCAGCCTTGTATCCGAAAAAGGCATAGGAGGTCTCTTGTCCTGACCAAGCTTAAGGTCATCAATACTTCCGGGCAGATATGACCCGCGTATCAGGTCAAGCCATTTTTGAACTTCATTCTCATATGTAAATCTGGCTTCATCGCCTTTTCCCTTTGCTGAGAAGAATACGTTAAGGTCGAACTCGTCATATTCCCCTTGAAGCGCGATCTGCCTTATACTTTCAGGTATGCGATAAGTAAGCATAACCATACGCGGCAACGGCAAATACGGGTTATTTGAACCTACCCACTTTTCCTTTGCATTCTGCTCATCGCTATATGTCCAATTATAGATTTGATCTTCTATAAACTCACCGCTGTTTATAGCGCGAAACGGTGTGCCCGATAGAAATAAATAATAAGATGTTGTTATAGGTAAAAATGTTTCGTTATACGCATTATCCGCCTCAGTTTGCTTATAATGCTCCATATCAAAATCAGCATTTTCCTCTTCATCGGGATTTTCGAACAGTTTTTTTGCATTTTCACGCCAAGCACCGAAGTGATATTCGTCAAATATAACTAAATCCCATTGCGTGGTATGGATAAACTCATTTTTTGCCTTGATACCGCCGTTTTCATTCGTACCTAAAAGGTCTTGAAATGATCCAAACACAACAATTGGGCGGCTTTTGTCTGCAACATTAAACTGAGTATCAATGTTGTTCTTATTGTCGTGGGCATCTTTATTGGAAACAAACTGCCATCCTTCAAAATCCACATGAGATGCAAGGTCCTCCCGCCAAGCCGATTCCACCGCAGGCTTGAATGTCAAAACGAGAACCCGTTTAAGCCCCATCTTTTTGGCAAGCTGATAAGACGCAAAAGTCTTTCCAAAGCGCATTTTTGCATTCCATAAAAACTTAGGTGCTTTTTCAGGTTCATCCTTTTTTGCTTTGTTAAAAAACTCTATGGTTTTTTGGACGGCAATGGTTTGTTCCGGACGCATCTTAAATGTTAATGTGCGATTTTCTTCGGTAACAATTCCGTCACGCACATAATTGATCGCGTTTACAATGTCTCTTGTATCGCACTTAAACCACTCATTCTTGTCAATTCCTTGATTTAACTGCCAAAAACCTTTTCTTTTTAATACCTTGTGTATTTCGTGGTCAGTAAAGCACGTTCCATCAGAACGCATAGCAGACTCTTTAAGCAAAATTCTATATTCAATACCGCTTGTATGAAGTTGCTCTTTGACCCGCGTTTCAACATCTCTGTCGGTATAACCGATTTTAATATAACCCTTATGCGAATTAACCCCCACAAGTTCATAAGCATAGACGGTAGGAGTAACCGCCGGTCTCTGTATAAAAAACTCCTGTGACATATTTTCACTCCATAGGTCGAATCATAGATTCAATAAAGTCAATTTCATCTTGTGTTAGTCCGTATTTTGCATAGAGTTCTTCGTCAGTCCAAGACTTTGAGAAGTCTATCCACGGTACAAAGATAAAATTGTTAATTGAAATATTCATTCCTACAAGGGTCTGTAGAATTAAAAACCTTACAAACTTAGTTCTCAAATAATTGAATGTATTTTCTGCTTCCTTTTCATTAAAGGAAGGACAAGCTACTAAATATGACTGCGTGCAGATTTGATTTGGCTTAAGCAGTTCCATGCGGCTCAACACTCTATACATTCCGTTTTTATCAGGGTTTCCTGCATGCTCACAGGATAGTTTAGAGAACATCGGTTTGAACATATCTATCGTTTCTGAATATTTCGTAATCATTCTTCTTTCAACAAACATCCATCCCTTGCTGCTTAGAATTTCACAGTCATCTGGATATCTTTTTTCTTGGGCACCTTCAAATGTAGAAAGGAACCCGTATGGGGTTTGAGGACTGCAACCACCCAAATCAGATAGTTTCCTTTCCCCTTGCTCTAAAACCCTATGAATTATGGATACTGCTTCATTTCTTCGTATAAAGATATTATGCTCGTTTAAATCACGAGTTGCTGTACTTTTTGTTCCGTTATGAATGTTAGTATATTCACATTGTCCATCATACTGCTTATCCCAGAGGAAATAACATATTCCTCCATTTATATCAACGCCAGGAAAACAATCATTAGAATCAATATAATCAACTATTTGACTTATATGTTTATCATTAAGCATATTTTTTCTAAAGTTGTCCAATCCAACTCCTCCCGCAAACCACCTTGACGGTATTATCATACTCAAATAACGCGGTTGCAGCTTCATAGATTGTTCAACAAACTTATGATATAAAGGAATTGCGCCTAACCCCTTTCCTCCTTCATTTACGCTTACCTGATATGGCGGATTACCTATTATAACATCAAACTTCATATTGAATAATTTCTCCGGTCTTTCGGTATGTATAAACTCATAAGCGTGAGTCTCCAATTCTTTTCCTCGGTCATAGTTCTTATTTGCTCCGCAATATTTACAGCGTCCGTTAACCCAAGTATGGTCTATGCGCTTAAATCTTATATTTCCCTCTGCATTTCCAAACTTAGTGACTGAAAAATCGCTATCCGGATATTTACTGCAATAGATCCCGCGTCGGGATAATAAGCTTGTTAGTTCAGTTATCGCTATGCCGAAAAGTTGTTTGTGAAAAATATGGTCAATGCGTTCCTGCAAATCGGGAAACTGCGGTTCTAAACCTTTGATCAAGCGTTTTGCAATTTCCCTTAAAAACACGCCCGTTTTACACGCAGGATCTAAAAAAGTAGTGTCGGGATTCCGGAAAAGTTCCTGCGGCAACATATCCAACATTTGATTTACTATCTCGGGCGGTGTGAAAACTTCATCGTTAGACAGATTTGCAAGACAACTCAAGACATCCGGGTTATATACTTTATTAAATAAGCTCTCATTCATTATCCTGCACTCTCCTGTAATGGGTTATATATCTGTGTAGAAACCTCGCTTCATCTGATGCTTGGTCAAATATAGACATTTGCTTCTCTCCTTGCTCATCAGTGCTCAGCTCTAAAAGATGAGCGAATGTATAGTCCTGGCGTTGCATCTGTGTTCCTGTTATAAACGACCATTCGGAAAAAACTATAGGTTCATCTGTTTCGGATCCGTTTTCATTGACGCATTTTAAGGTAAGAGCATTACCGCAAACTATATTCTTAGACAAAATGAATCTCACGGCTTCACGAGTCAGCTCACTGCACTCCTTTTTGCAGATTGCCTTGTATCCTTTGTCCCATATTTTGAACAACCTCTCGCGGCAAGCAACAACATTGTCAAAAAGAATATCAACACCATAGATACTACCTACAGCGAGAACCGACTGCTTTTCCCACTCATATGGAATCTTTTTATATTTGTTTATCTCAGTACAGCAAAGTTTCCGTGTAAGTATCTCCGCAAGAAAATTGCCGTCACCGCAAGCCGGTTCTAAAAAGCGGCTCGAAATGCGCTGAGTTTCATCGTACACCAAGTCACACATGGCCTTGACTTCCCGCTCCGCGGTAAAAACCTCACCGTGATCACGGACGCGTGTTTTAGACTTTGTCTGGCTTTTTTTCATTCAACTGACACTTTCCCTATTTTAGTCTTATACGACATACATTATAACCTTTTAAGACTAATAAAGCAACCTTAAAAGACTAATATTTTGCATCTAAATGTATTAATATATCCTTAAAAGACTAACTAAGGGTGTTTATATGAATATAGGTGACAGAATACGATCTCTTAGAGAAAAAAGCGGATATACGCAAAACGCACTTGCAGAGAGAGCAGGTATTTCCCAAACGCATCTGCGAAGAGTTGAGCTTGGTCAGGCTGATATAACTGTTAGGCTTTTGCAGGTAGTTTGTGATACCTTAGAAATTTCTCTAAAAGACTTTTTTAGTGTCAGTGAGGAGGCTGAGGAGTTATCAGCTGCTCTTTCCGGTCTCACCCCTAGACAGAAAAAATTACTGATAGACTTTCTGAAAAGTTTATAAAGAAAAACGGTTTGGGAAATCCAAACCGTTTTTTGTAAAATTATACAACGACCCCATCGCGTTGGCACTAAGATTTTTGCCGTCGCTCCTAAAGATCGCTCGGCAAAAATAAGTGCCTGCCGTACGTCCGCACCGCCTTATTCTGCCACCGGCAGCGGCGATGCAGTCGCCAGTTAACAGCCGGTGCGGCTTTTTGTTACGCAAGGTGGTTGATTCGAAGCTCGAAATAAAAAACGCCAAAACAAAAAGCAGGTCTTTTTGAACTGCCCCAATTTGTGCGGACAGTACAAAAAAGCCCCTTATGGTAGATATAATTTAATTTTAAGCAACAAACTGATTTCGCTTTTCAAGCGGAGTCAGTTTTGTTTTAAGTTGTATGCGCTGATGATTGTAGAAGTGGATGTATTCACCTATGAGGATGCGAGCCTCTTCATAGGTCTGAAGTTTAGCTCGATAAATACATTCTGTTTTTAGAATTGAGAAGAAGTTTTCTGCCAAAGCATTGTCATATGGATTACCACGTCTTGACATTGATGGTGTAATATTGTATTCTTGAGTTAGCTTAAAATACTGATGAGATGTGTATTGAAAGCCTTGGTCACTGTGGAGTTGCAGCTCCGCAGTGACTTTCTCTTTTTTCTTAGCTTCTTTGATTGTGCTCAAAACAAGATTTATATTTTGTTCTGTGCCAGTTTTGTAAGCAACGATGCTATTGTCATATAAATCTCTTATGACTGACAAATACAGAACGCCTTGTTTGGTATGTATGTACGAAATATCTGTAACCCATTTTTGATTCGGTCTTTCAGCATTAAAATCTCTATTGAGCAGATTAGGATATTTATGCAGATAATCTCCATAATTTCGATATTTCTTTCTTCTAATTACCGAGAGCAAACCATATTTCTGCATCACACGTAATACTGTTTTAGGGTTGCGGTAAATTCCTTTTCTTTCAAGCCATATATGTACTCTACGGTACCCGTAGGTCTTGCCACACTCGTCCTGGCATTTCCGTATATTTTCAGCCAGTGGCAGATCCCATGAGGGTATATCCATTCGTGACACGTAACCGTAATATCCGCTCCGAGATACTTTAAAGAACCGGCACATTTCACTAATAGAGTATTTATCCTTATGTCGATAGATTACTCTGTATTTTACGCTCGTTCTCACTTCCTTTCGGTGAGCGAGAGAAAATCCCGCATCAGTTCATTTTCCATTTCTAATCGCTTTATCTGTCGTTCTTTTCTTGCAAGTTCATATTGCAGTTGAGATAATTTGCTTAATTGTTGTATGGATGGCGGCAGTTCAGAGCAGTCTTTTCGTGGCCTTCCTTTAGGTCTTAGCATTACCCCTAACGATCGTTTGCGTTGATTCGCGTTATATCTTGTGATGAAGTTGTGCATTTGTTTATATGTAAATCCAAACTTTTCTCCAATAGCACGTAGGGTATACCCTTGTGACTTTAATTCTAGTATTTCTTTCTCAAACTCTTTGATGTGGTTGTATTCTCGTGACATACAAAATCCCCCTATGGTAGTTTCTTTTATTCTACCATAGGGGGCTCTTCTTTTCTATTGTCCGTTTTTACTAGACCTGTTCACAATAACATCTCGCTTTTCTTTATTCGCCAAAACTAAGTTTTATCGCTTCCTTAAGATTTGATACAGGAATTATTTCAATTCCGTCACAATTCTTAAGATCCTTTAGGCAGGTTTTGGGTAGTATACATTTTTCAAAACCTAATCTTTTAAGTTCGGCAACTCTGTGCACCGCGCCGTTTACCGCTCTCACTTCTCCCGACAGTCCAAGCTCTCCAAATGCAGCCAATGTGGGCGGAATCGGTTTTTCAAGATAGCTCGAAGCTATCGCTAGCGCCGCAGGCAAATCAACTGCAGGTTCATCTATGTTCATACCGCCTACAACATTAATATAGGCATCATATACACCAAGCTTAAAACCTACGCGTTTTTCAAGAATGGCAAGTATAAGCACAGCTCTGCTGTATTCAATACCAGAAGAAGTTCGTCTGGGGGATCCGTATACAGATTTACTGACAAGACCTTGAACCTCAGCCAAAATAGGGCGTGTACCTTCAAGCGATGCAACAACGCAACTACCGGATGCATCTTTTGGTCTTCCCGCCAACAGGGCAGCGGATGGGTTGTCTACTTCTATAAGCCCTTCTCCCGTCATTTCAAACATACCGATTTCATTGGTCGAGCCGAAACGGTTTTTTGCCGCCCTTAGAACACGATATGCAATGTGCCTGTCACCTTCAAAATTAAGCACTGCATCAACCATATGCTCCATAGTTTTAGGACCTGCAACACTGCCCTCCTTATTTACATGGCTGACAATAACAATTGTTGTTCCT
>CAZOSH010000014.1:0-13027 GCA_964582395.1 uncultured Oscillospiraceae bacterium
CCCGATACCCCCGATGATCCCGATACTCCCAATACTCCCGATGTCCCCAATGATACGGATGAAAATGAGCCCATAAAATCTGCCCCTGCAAATGCCAAGGGCGAAATATATATCATAGTTGCCAATGACCATTGGACGTTGAAGGTCGTTCCTGCTCTGACCGAGGATGCAAAGCCTGCAACCTGGACCAATGATCTTGGAGGGCTGACCGGGTATTCTTACGGCGGTGTTGCATATCTTGCCCCCGAAGGACAGCTTGTAGCTGTTAAGGAAAGCGATATTAATGCATACGCTACCGGTGAGATCGCTGATGAAGACGTAGTTTATATCGATATCAATGATACAAAGGGCAATCTGGTAGGAACTCAGGTCATCATCGACTATGATGCGGCAACCTCTGCTGTCAAGTCCATCTACAAGACCGGCAAGTCTGTTATGGGCAAGCTGACAGTCACCAAAGAAAGGGACAAGTACACCGTTAAGGTCGACGATAAAGTCTATCTGGACGGTGTTGCGGCAACCGAGAAGATCGCCGATAAAGTATATGATGCTATCTCTTCTTCCTGTTACTATGTATCTTCCGCAACCAAGAAAGCAGTATTCGCTTTCAACTCTGCCGAACTCTTCGACCTGAGTACGCTGATGAGCGATGATACTCATGACATCACTACTGTAGGAATGTTCTACGATGAACTGTATAACATCAATTATGAAGGCTACTTCGACGCTTATGACTACAACGGTGACGGAAAGCTTGACCTGATCGTCGTAAACCGCCCTGTAGTCGGCAAGGTGACGGGTGCTGAAGGCTTTAATGAAGACGGCAGCCTCAGCTACGGTGTGCTTGGCGATAACCACAGTTACTGTAACTGCGGCGGTTGGCACACACAGTCCTCCGTTATGGCTGTTGAGGGAAATGTACTGCCCGTGACCGCCGCAAAGAACGATTTCGTAATGATCTATGAGGATTACACCACCGGAGCCTATACTGTTATAAATCCCAAAAAGGTTGAGGGAAACCTGACAAAGATCGACGGAAACACCGTTTATATCGGCACCGCTTCTTACACCGTTGACAACACAGGCGATCTGCCGTACGTCAACGGCAAAAACGTCACTCAATTTGAAACCGATGAACAGCAGGCTGTCTGGAAGAATGCCGTCGGTCAGGCGGTAACTCTGTATATTGACAAGCTTGGCAACGTGGTCGCGGCAACTCTGCCAGCTTTGCCCACATAAACTTTGAATATAAATCTCTCAATATTATTGCGCCTCAGACTTAAAACAAGTCTGAGGCGTTTTTCATTTTTGAACAAAAATGAGATTGAGTTTTTGTGCAAAAGGTAGAAATATGCTGCCCGTCGGTATGGATATAGACTTTGGAGTTGACAAAAAAGCATCGGGAAGTTAGAATTTTATCAACAGTTGAGTTTTATTACAAAAACCGAAAGTATGAAAAGGAGACAAACATTATGAAAAAACTCTTGGCTTTGCTTTTAGCTTTGATCATGTGCGTGGGCGTTTTTGCCGCTTGCGGTGAAGAAAAAGAGCCTGCGGCTAATGATCCCGGCAATACTGATGTCCCCGGCAATACCGATGAGCCGGTCACACCCGATGAGCCCGATGTCGATGACGGACTTCCCGCCGTTGCAGATGGCTACAAGCGTTACGCAACGACCATTGATATGACCGATATCTATACCCTGGTTCTGGAGTCCAGCTCTGTGACCTATGAGGATCGTATGGGTGTCCGCGCAGCCGAGGGCAAGATCGAGTGCGGATATTATAACCCTGTTGGCCGCCGTGTTAAGGGATATGAGTTTACCTTTGCCGATCTCGGACTTGAAGGAAGTGCCTGGGAATACCTTGGCTGCGAGGTCATCATCGATGTTAAGGAAGACGACGATACAGTTTATGAGATGGTAACGACCCCCTTCAAGAGCACTTGGTGTGTTAAGGCATCGGATATAACCTTCCCCGATACTTATACTCTGCAGATCCCCGACGGCACAACTTTTGACCTTAAGATCATGTGCTATGTTGAACTGATGCAGAACTTCCTCTTTAATTCCGGTATGAATACCATGCCTAAGTGGGCTTGGTTTAAAAACTGCAACAGTTCCGCTGACCTGTTATACAACGATAACCGTTATAACTACGGATGCTTTGTTATTTCCAAGATTCCTCAGTATAATAGAAACTGGATCACCGATACAATGGCACCCGTACACGGCGACCTTAATGTTAACGACGGATTGCTGTCCGTAGCGGATTTTGAGCCTGTCACTTCAACCTCCTACGGTGAAGAATATGTCATCGTTGCCAACGAGGTACGCTCTTTGGGCGTTGGTGAAGCGGTCGAAAAGTACACCGTACGCGTTGTCAAGAAGGATGCTTACGAGAAGTATCTCACAACGGGAAAGGTAGAACTTTCTGAAGAAATGATACTCAACTATGCTGACAGCAATGACGAGTATCTTGGCTCTGTTGTGCTGGTAAATTATAACTACAGCGATGTTAAGTATTACGGCTTCTATAACACCGGAGAAAAAATGGAGATTCCCGCACAATAATCTGAGAATTTCAAATAAACAAAAAGCTCTCCGGTAACGGAGAGTTTTTTGCACAAAAAATCAAATGAAATTTTGTGCAAAGTGTAGAAAAAACGCTTTCAAACTTCGAATTGTATACTAATTGGTTGACAAATGAGCGGAAAAAAGTTAGAATTCATCTATCGAATTACGGTGGCTTGTGTCTAAGTCCCGTCAATAATTAGAAAAAAGGAGAACCCACCATGAAGAAGATTTTAGCATTACTGTTGGCACTGATTATGTGTGTTGGCGTATTTGCAGCATGCGGCGATGAAAAAGAGCCCGCAGCTAACGATCCCGGCAAGACCGAAGAGCCCGGTAAGACCGAAGAGCCCGGCAAGACCGAAGAGCCCGGCACAACCGAAGATCCCGGTACTACCGAAGATCCCAATGCTACCCCAGTTCCCGAAGGATATACCCGTATTAAGGCAACCTTCGATATGACCGATATGTATACACTGGTTATCGAGACTGTTGGCGCAGCAACCATCCAGCGTGTTGGTGTCCGTGCTGAAGAAGGCAAGGTACAGTGCGGTTACTATAACCCCATAGGCCGTCGCACAAGATCTTATGAGTTCAACTGGGCAGATCTTGGTCTCGAAGGCAGACCTTGGGAGTATCTCGGCAGCGAAGTTGAGATCGACGTCAAGGACGGTTCCGAAAATAAGGAATACCAGATCGCAACAAAGCCCGTTAAGAGCGTATGGTGCGAAAAGGCTTCTACCCTCGTATTCCCCGATGATAAGTCTGTCAAGATGAGCGACGGCACAGTTCTTGATCTTTCCATCATGAACTATGGCGGTCTGCGTCAGAACCTGCTGTTCAACGAAGGTGGTCAGTATCTTCCCAACTGGAATTGGGTCAAGAACTGCAACAGCCCCACAGACTTGGTCTTCACTCTGCCCAGCTATAACTATGGCTACTATGTATTCATCCATGTTCCCCAGTACGGCAAGAACTTCATCACCGATGTTGCTGCTGATCTGAACGTTAACGACGGTCTTGAGAATGTTGATGTTATCCCCACTGCACACGCAGGCGCTGTCGGCTCTGAGTACGTTGTCGTTGCCAACGAGCATCGCAATATAGCAGCAGGCGATCCCGCTTACAAGAACTCTATCCGTATCGTTCTGAGAAGTTCTTACGAGAACTATCTGGCAGGCACTGCTCTGGCACATGAGATCCTCAACCTGAACTACACCGATGTTAACAACGACTTTATAGGCACCGTTCTGCTGGTTGACTATAACTCTGTTGAAGAGAAGATCATGGGTGTTTACCTCACCGACGAAAAGATCACTCTTCCCGCTGCATAATTAAATATCAAAAATAATAAACGCTCTGCAAATCTTGGCTTGCAGAGCGTTTTATCCTGTTGTCAGATTATGTAAAATAAGATGCAGATAAACTGCAATACGCTTCCCGCCACAACGAACAGGTGGAAGACACTGTGCATATACCTGATCTTTTTACCCAGGCCATAAAGCACCGCGCCGAGGGTGTAGGCAATTCCCCCTGCAAGAAGCCACATAAGGCCGCTAAATGAGATGGCTTGCACGGCGGTCTTTCCTGCGATAACAATGCACCAACCCATTCCAAGGTAGCAAACCATCGACAGTGTATTAAACTTTTTCATATCAATGGCGGTCAGGGTAAGTCCCATCGCGGCGCAACCCCAAACAATTCCGAAAATAGTCCAAGCCCAAGTAGGGGACACCTGCCGAATGGCACACAAAACTATTGGTGTATATGTGCCTGCAATAAGCAGATAGATAGTGCAATGATCCAATATCCGTAGAATCTTTTTTGCGATCCCGGGCTTTAGTCCGTGATATATGCTTGAAATGGTGTATACCAAGATCATCGAAACGCCGTATATGCTGCAGCTTACTATCGCCCAAGGATCATTTCGAATGATGGATAATGCCACCGACGCTATGAGTGCAATTATTCCAAACCCACCGCCCACGATATGAGTAACTGTGTTAAAAACCTCCTCACCGTGGGTGTAGTCAGGCAGTTTTACGTTTTCAAGCTTGTTCATATTATATTCCTCTTACATTGTCGCCGCCTTCGAAAAAAAGTGCCAACATTCCCGGACCTACATGAGCGCCTGTGACCGGCTCGTGACAAACTGTGATGATCTCCTTTGGTGTACAGTGTTCACAAATAAGATCTTTAAGGGCCTCTGCATCCTCGGGACAATCTCCGTGGGAGATGCCAATTATCTGGTTTTCTGCGCTTACCGAATGCTCCTTGAACAGGCGTGCAAGGGATTCTATGGCGGACTGTCTGCCTTTGACCTTTTTAAAGCTTACGATATGCCCTGTTTCGTCGCCTTTGAGTATGGGCTTTATATGAAGCAGTGTACCGATAACGGCGGTGATATTAGAGCACCTGCCCGTTCTGCGGAGATGCTCAAGACTGTCTACCGTAAATATCTGACAGGTGCGGTCGCGGATGTCGGATATTTCATAAAAGGTCTCTTTAAGGGTCTTTCCTTGGTCGCGGAGATATGCCGCTTTAATGGCAAGCAACCCTTCGCCAAGTGATGCGCCCAAAGAGTCGATAAGCTGAATATCTCTGTCGGGGTATTTTTCCGCAAGCTGTATCCTTGCCATTACTGCGCTTTGATAGCTTCCACTGACTCCCGAGGAAAGGCCCACAAACAAAATATCCTCGCCTTTCTCTAAAATAGGAGTAAACCATTCAACATACCTCTGGGGTGTGACTTGGGAGGTGGTGACCAAAGTGCCACCGCGAATGGTGTCATAGTATGCCTTTCCGTCAAAGGCTTCGGTATCAAGGCAGGTATGTTCCCGCCCATCTATAAAATATGAAAACGGAATGACCGTTATATCAAGTTTCTTGGTTAACGGTGTGGGAATATTGGCTGATGTGTCGGTGACTATTTCAAAAGACAAAACAAACATCCTCTCATATTATTGATTTGATATAATTATATGTAACCGCTGTTGCCTTCTCAACCTACTGTTGAGTTTATGCTCTCCACTGTTAAGAATACCGGAGTAGAGTGCCGTTTTGCCAATTCTACCCATAGTAGAGTTCAAGCGTATCAAGGGAAAAGTTTACTTTTTTGTAATTGCAATCGGCTTTCCCATGTGTTATAGTGATATAAAGATTTCAGCTGAAGGAGGCGCAATATGGCAGATCTTAAACCTAATATAGCTAAAAATATCTCCCGTTTGCGCACGGCAAATGGAATGACTCAGATAGACCTGGCAGAAAAGCTGAACTATTCCGACAAAGCTGTTTCAAAATGGGAAAGAGCGGAATCTGTTCCTGATATTTCGGTGCTGAAAGACATTGCCGATCTGTTTGGCGTTTCACTTGATTATCTTGTAAATGACAACGACAGCGAGCCTGAAGTTGCAGCTTCCGATACCGATAGGATAAAAAAGAATAACCACGGTCTTATTACGGGATTGAGTATTCTGCTTGTATGGCTGGTTGCCACATTGGTATTTGTGATCGTGCAAATATCCGCACCCGCACTCCGCCTTGGCTGGCTGTCCTTTGTGGTTGCTGTTCCCGTGACGATGATAGTATGGCTTATATTCAACAGTATATGGTTTAACCGAAAACGCAACTTTTTAATCATCTCATTGCTAATGTGGTCAGTTTTAACCATACTGTTTTTGACCTTGCCTATAACGAATACCTGGCTTGTTTTTGTATTGGGGGTACCTGGACAGATAATTATTATCCTTTGGTCACAAATTAAAAAGAGAAAGAAGTAAAAAAGAAAAGTCCGTATCGGTTCGATACGGACTTTAATACTGTATTAAGCTTTATGCCAAGGGAACATAGCCCGATCTTTCGGCAATTGCCTGACCTTGCTCTGAAAGAATGTACTGGAGAAGCTTTTCGACATTTTCATTGCCTTCACGGTATACGGCGTAATAGCCTTCGATCAAAGGATAGGTATCGTTGGCAATGGTCTCGTTGGTGGGAAGTACTCCACCCACCGAAATAAGCTTGGAGCCTTCCTGAACATACATTCCCGAAGCGTAGTAGTAAACCGAATAGCCTATGGCGCCTTTGCCTGTGGTATAGTCGGAAACGGCATCCACAAGATCACCCATTTCACCGGGCTTGAGAGAGGTGGGGGCATCCATAATTTCGTCATCGGAAAGGACCATCTTATACATCAATGTTTGGCTGCCCGAATTGTCGGGGCGCTGATAGGGGATAATGTCAACATTTTCACCGCCCACCTGTGACCAATTGGTGATAGTGCCGCGATAGATGGACTTGATATCCTCAAGGCTGAGATCGGTCAGGGGATTTTGATCGTTTATCAGAAAGACAAATGCATCCTTGACAACACGGACTACCTTGTATTCTTCGCCGGCATCCTCCAGCATTTTCAGTTCCTCGGCAGAGGGTGGGGTCACAAAGATAATGTCACAGTCGCCGTTTATAAGATTAACATAGGCGTTATGGGTGGTGTTGTGATGGACAAAGTCCTGCGCCTGCTCGGCGGTGTAACCTAACAGATCACTTACCCAACCTTCCGAAAGGGGAATGGTTGCGGTAGAGCCGTCAAGACGGGGAAGTGTCTCGGTTGTAAAAAGCGGCTCTTTGATCTCGGGCTCGTCGGGAACCGACGGCTCATCGGGTGAGGAGGGCGTATCAGGGACATCGGGGGTTGCAGGTGTTTTCCGCTGCTCCGCGCAGGCGGAAAATGCCGATAAAGCAAAAACCAAACAGAGCAATAAACTTAATAGCTTAGTCTTCATTTTATATTCCTCCATAGGTCGGTGTTGATAAAGCGTCTTTCAATAAAGGCGGAATACTGTCCGTTGCCCCAACCGATGATTGCAGTGCCGTACTGATTCAGGCAGGCGTTGGTGCTTTCGGCAATGTTGTCGGGCATAGGGGTGGAAAGATAGGCAAGACTTGCATCAATATCCGGATGGTCAAGCAGTGCAATATCTCCGGCAGTGAGTCGTTTGCCTGTCTCTAAATCAAAGGATGCCCGCATTTCGCTAAGAGACCATTTTCCGTCTACCGAAAATGCCAGGGACAGACTTACCGAGACGATATTTGCGTTGACATAACATTCCTTGTTGATGGTAGGTTCATACTCCCATATTATATCCGAAGGGATCTTCGCCGCCATCTCTCGGCACATTTTTTCGATTTCGGGGTTTATACTTCCCAAACCATATTCGCCCGCCTTGTGTTGTACCACCTGCATAATGTCAACGCCGTCTTTTTCTAGTGTAACAACGGTGAAATCGGTGTTTGTTAGGTAGTGTGTATATGGCTCGGACTCAAAGTCTTCGTAGTCTTCGGTGCCCAGCTTTGTGACAAGGCTCATATCGGTATCACCTATGCGGATATGCTCGCGCAGCTTCCAAAGGGGAATGGCTATAGATGCGCCCGCAGTGGTGTAGGGGTTGCTTTCGGGGAAACGAATGATAAGCTCGCCGCCTGAAGTCAGACTGAAGTCTGTCCATTTTTCGGGCAGACCTCGGAAGGGACGCTTGAGTGAGTTATCCCAGCTGTCAAGGGAAGATGCTATGGCAACACCCAAAAGCTTACCAAGATCACAATCGGAATAGAAAATATCTTCAATAGTCAGTCTTTTGCCCGTTTTAAGATCGAGACAGTAATTATTCGTGGTGTATTCAAAGGCGACGCTTTCAACAAACTCCTCATATTCCGATTCATCGAGAACATAGGAGTAACAGTTTATCATTCGTTCAAAACTGATATTGATGTAGTTGCCCACTATTTCCACATAAAAGCTTGCCCAACCGTTTTTGCGGTAGTAGAGACCGTTTTCCACGTCATTGGTGACGGAGAATGCCTCATTGGAGTCGGAAATATAATCAGCTGTTTCCTGCTCGATTATGG
Organism: uncultured Oscillospiraceae bacterium; assembly: GCA_964582395.1. GTDB lineage: Bacteria > Bacillota > Clostridia > Oscillospirales > Butyricicoccaceae > RGIG3513. Next base: position 8,478 of record CAZOSH010000014.1, read on the forward strand.
CGTTTACCGCATCATTTACAGCATCACTTGCAAAACAGGAGAAAACAGGTTTGTAGATCGTTACAAAGGAGTCGTTGTCGTTATAGGACAGGTCTTCCATATCATAGGGCGGGTTGAAGGAGACTATGTAATATACCGACTCATCGTCTGCACTGCGGGTGAGCTTGCCACCGCCGCTGATGGTCTTGTTCCAATCGATTCCGCTGCCGGCAGGGAGCTCGGCAACGGGATTTTCAGGCTCAATGGGCGTCACGGGCTCATCGGGTGTGGCAGGTGCATCGGGAGTGGTAGGTTCATTGGGGTTTATTGGGCCTTGCTCTGCAGTCTTTGCAGGTGTACAGCCCCAAAGCATACAGAGAGCGAGAAGAATAATTATCAGCCTTTTGATAGGGATTCCTCCTTTCAGAGTGTAAGGGAGCTTATGCGTTGCTCCAGCGCTTTGATCCTTTGTTCAAGCTCATCGGTAGGGGATGGTTGGTTTGCCTGTAATTGGGTTGCGTTGCTTGACAATATCTGACCGATGAGAAACAGCATATTGCCCAAAGCATTTTGCTCGTCGGCATCAAGGTTGCCTATAAGAGCAAAGCCTATAACCGTGGCAAGCCCGGTCATAACCTCGGCGGGAAGATGAAGAATGTTTTTTAGCCACATAAAGCTGCCGCACCTGCCGTTATTATAATTATATTTTTATGATAGGGTATAGTCAATTACAAAACAGTTAATTTTCAGATAAATGAGATGTTAAATCTTTTCATTTATGAGCCTTTATGGTAAGATATATACTGATGAATTATGCAAAGGGGCAAAGTTATGGATATGTTTTGCAAAAAAGAGTACACCGAAAGAGAAATAAGGGAAATGCCCGTGCTTGCATTGGCTCATATCGGCGACGGAGTTTATGAACTTTTTTCCCGTATGCGTGCACTGAATGTGGGGGCTGCTCAGGTGAACACTCTTCACAAGCGCACTATAAGTATGGTCAGCGCCGAGGCTCAGGCAAAGGCGGCAAAATATATCAGGGAAAGCCTTACCGAAGATGAACAGGCTGTTTTAAGACGTGGGAGAAATGCCAAGCCTCATCACGCGCCTCCCCACCGCACCGCGGGAGATGTTTACCCTATGGCGACCGCGCTGGAGACATTGTTTGGATATCTTTACCTGAAGGGTGAGTATGACAGAATATCGCAGCTTTGGGAAATGTGCGAAAAGACCTTTGAGGAGACTGAAAATGAAAGAAAGGCTTGACAAGGTAATAGCTTCCCGCTGTCTTCTTACACGAACCGAAGCCACAAAGGCAATTCGCCGCGGCAGGGTATCGGTTGACGGAAAGGTCTGTACCCTTCCCGATGGTAAGTTTGACGCGGCCCAAAATGTAATTACCCTTGACGGGAATAAAGTAAAAAGAAGCCCCTATTTATATATTATGATGAATAAGCCGGAGGGTGTACTCTCTGCTACCGAGGACAAAAACTGCGCCACCGTGCTTGATCTGCTCCCTGAGGAATATGCCCGACGCGGTCTGGGCGTTGTAGGCAGGCTGGATAAGGACGCCACGGGTCTGCTTCTGCTGACCGATGACGGACAGCTTAATCATCGGCTCACTTCTCCCAAGAGCCACGCACCCAAGCTGTATCGTGTCACCACCGACAAGCCTGCCTTGCCTGAGCATATTGATGCTTTTGCAAGCGGAATGGACTTGGGTGATTTTATCGCCAAGCCGGGAAAACTCATTTTGGGTGATGGTGAAAGTTTTGTTGAGATCAGCGAAGGAAAGTTCCATCAGGTCAAGCGCATGTTTGAAAAAGTGGGACTGCATGTGCTGACCTTAAAGCGCCTGAAAATCGGAGAACTTCAGCTTGACGAGAGCCTTGGTGAGGGAGAATATCGCCTGCTTACCGAGGAGGAAGAGGAACAAATTGGTGCTTTTTGATTAGTTTGTCAAAAATGTTACAAATTTAGTGGCAAAAAATTGTTGAAAAAAGATAGAAGTTGAGTTATTATATACATATTAGAGAGAAAAAATTTAGGTAAAATATACAAAAGGGAGAAAAGAAAATGGTAGCAAGATTGCTTCAGGGTATCCTTTTGGAACTGAAAGACAAGGTACCGTTTATCCTTGGCGTAGTTGATGCAGAGGGAAATGTCATTTCTTGTACAGAGCTGGCATACATAGGAGAAAAGGTTTCTGCTACGGAGGATTTCTTTGCAACAGGGCTTGAAGAGGGCAGATATGACAGCTATACCTTCTGCCGTCTTAAAGGCTTTGACAGCAGTGATTATGCTGTTTTTGCCAGCGAGAGCAGCTCTAATGCCGAGATCATCTGCAAGGTAGCGGCGGTTGCGATAACCAACAGCAAGTCACTTTATGACGAAAAGCACGATAAGAGTGCGTTTATCAAGCGCATCATTCTTGATAATATCCTGCCCGGCGACATTTATATCAAGTCCCGCGAGATGAACTTCCCCGGAAGTCAGCTTCGAGCGGTGTTCCTTGTCAGTGTAACTGCAGGCAGAGATCTTGAGGTTGCCGAGATACTCAGTCATTCTTTCCCCGATAAGAAGAATGATTTTGTCATTACCATCAACGAGCGAGAGGTGGCGCTGGTCAAGAGCTTTGATTCTGTTGATAATGATGAGCATATCAAGGTGGGCAAAAAGCTTGACAAGCTTCTCGCTGAAGCAATGGAAGGCGAGTATGTCATCGGTATAGGCTCGGTAGTTAACCAGCTTAAAGACCTTGCCCGTTCCTTTAAGGAAGCACAGATATCTGTTGAGATCGGCAAGGTTTTTGAAGAGGATGTCACCCTGCTTAACTTCGAAAATCTGGGTATCGGCAGACTTATATATCAGTTGCCCGCAACCTTGTGCGATATGTTCCTGTCGGAGGTATTCCGCAAGGGCAGTATAGATTCACTTGATGAGGAAACTCTGTTTACCATCGACAAGTTCTTTGAGAACAATCTGAACGTTTCGGTAACTGCAAGAAAACTGTTTGTACATAGAAATACTCTTGTTTACCGTCTTGAAAAGATAAAGAAGCTCACAGGTCTTGACTTGCGTGAGTTTGACAACGCCATCGTGCTCAAGGTCGCATTGATGGTCAAGAAGTATATGAAGTCGAGAGAACGCTACAGTTGATTTGAGGTATTCTGACTGATGATAAAGTTCCTGGATGTATGTAAAACATATGCTAACGGCACAAAGGCACTTAAAAACGTGACCTTTACCATCAATGACGGTGAGTTCGTTTTTATAGTGGGACCTTCCGGCTCGGGAAAGTCCACCATTGTCAAGCTTTTGTGCGGAGAAGTGCGCCCCACTTCCGGAAGGGTAACATTGGGCGATTATGATGATGTGGGCAACCTGCCTAACCGATATATTCCTTACCTTCGCCGTGAGATCGGTGTTGTGTTTCAGGATTTCAGGCTTATCGCCGACAAAACTGTCTATGAAAATGTAGCTTTTGTTATGCGTGCCATCGGTGCTAACGGCAAGACCATTCAAAAGAGAGTTCCCTATATCCTTGAACTTGTGGGTATATCCCACAAGGCAGACCGTTATCCCGATGAGCTTTCGGGCGGTGAGCAACAGCGCGTGGCGATTGCCCGTGCTTTGGTCAATAACCCTGAGATCATCCTTGCCGACGAACCTACGGGAAACCTTGATCCCGACCTTTCACTTGAACTTATGACTTTGCTCAGTGAGATAAATAACCGCGGCACTACCGTTTTGGGAGTTACCCACGAGGATGAGCTGGTCAACACCTTCAAAAAGCGTGTCATAGCCATTGAAGAAGGAATCGTGGTCAGTGACCGCAAGGGCGGCTACTACGGAAAGGGGGATGGCAGAGCATGAAAAAAGGACGGGCTTCTGTATTCTCCCAATTAGGTTATTTTATAAAAGAAGGCATCGGCGGCGTGTTCGTTCACGGCTTTATGTCCTTTGCGGCAATCACCGTTATCGCGGCTTGCCTCTTGGTCACCGCCACCTTTATGCTGCTGGCTCATAACATTGATGTGCAGATAGAAGAACTTCAGGACAGCAACGAGATCGTGGTGTATATCGACAGCAGTTTTACCCGTGAGCAGGCACAGGCGTTGCAGGATGACATTACGGTTATTGACAATGTTGAAAAAGCCATTTTTGTCACCAAGGAAGAACTGTTTGAAAACTTCCTAGCCGGTCTGGGTGAAGATACCCATGTGCTTGAAGAATTGCGTAATGACAACCCGGTGCGTGACAGCTTCCGTGTTATAATGAAGGATATTTCACTTCATTCCGAAACATTGAAGGCACTTATGGAGGTTGAGGGCATTGCCGATTCCAACAGTGATGTGGAATTGAGCGAAAAGCTTGTCAGCCTGCGCAGTGTTATCAATACCATCTCCATAACACTCATCATTATGCTGGGCGCGGTCTCACTGTTTATAATCTCAAACACAGTCAAGCTGGCGCTTCATGCCCGCGCTGACGAGATAGGAATTATGAAGATGGTGGGAGCAACCAACGGATTTATCCGCGGTCCCTTCGTGGTTGAAGGAATCGTGCTT
>CAZOSH010000015.1:0-13024 GCA_964582395.1 uncultured Oscillospiraceae bacterium
GCCTGCTGTCTGCCCTTGGCAACATCAACACAGGTGCGCTTAGCCTCAAGCACCGCAAGCGGCTTGCCGTCGTCGCCAAACAGGACATAGTCGGCATACCCAACTTCACTCTTATTAGGCATTCCGTAAAGTTCAACTTCATTGAGCCAATCTTTGCCCTCAACCCAGCCTGCATCCTGCAGCATAAAATCAATGTATATCTTTCTTGTTTCGTATTCGGATAAGTCAAGAGGTTTGGGAACATAGGTCTGCTGTTGCTCGGAACGCCGTGCTGTAAGCTCGTCCTTTAAAGCTTTATTTTCCTCGATCAGTTTAGCAATATCAATATCATTTTCGGGAACTATTGAAAGGGCCTCATCCACTGCGAGAGTAAGCAATGATTTATCAAACTGCTGCTCGGTGTATTCGGGCGCGTAGAAGTATGCAACACAATCAAGGAAGATAAAGAGGTTTTCAAGGCAGAGTTCCGCCTGTTCCTTTGTCACCTTTTTGCCGCTGTGGGCTGCATTATTGCCAAGCTTACGGATAAACTCCATACGCCGCCATATATCGTCGCCCATAATATCGCGGAATTTCTCGTCATTCATAAGACTGACGAGGTTGTCCTGATAGGGCATAACAAGGTCGCGGTCAACCGAATACATCCACTTGACCGCAAACTCCATCGCCCTGCGACAGTTCAACACGCAGGCATCAATGTCAATATGTAATAGTTTCTCCGCCGAGATCGCCACATCCGCAAATGCGTCAAAATCGGGAGAGGATTTTAGAAAATCAAAGTTGGTCATTGATTTACTCCTTATTATGCTATATGTACGTAGGTGTCATGCCAAGGCACTTTTACATTGTATGTGTTTTTGATGTATTCACGAGCCATCATATCCAGTCCTATAACAATCTCATTAATTGAGTGTAAGTGCTTTTTAACATCTTCTATATGAACATATGTTGTTGATTTTACTTGATGGACAATTTCACCTCGAAATTCAATAATTTCATCCAATTTGTCAATATGAGAAACAGAATCAATCGTATTAGAAGAGATACCTATATATTTTTCAAAAAGCTCCTTGAGATTTTTGACCTTTGGGGTATTTAAGTGTTCCGCTTGAAGTCTAACTAAATTTATATATATTTGTCTCCATCCCTCGTCACACAAATTCATAGGTGGAACATGATTGTTTTCGTTACGTACAAATGCATTTAAAGTTTTTTTGACAGAATGAGGAAGTTTTAAAGCATCATCTGCAAGTTCTGTCGATAATTCTGCTGTTTCGCAGAGCAAATCCTCACAATAAACCTCAAATGAGGACACCAAAAAGACCACTGCGCTTCGAGTTATATGGTCAAACGCTCCACGACCTTTAGAATTACGCTTGGCACGCAATATGTCAAATGATTCATTCAATCGCTGAACAGTTTCAAGATTTTTTTGAAATTTTCCGTATGCTTTAGAAGGCACAATATTATCACCTCATCCGAAATATTTTTGCATCAGTGCTTTTTTCAGTGTTTCAAGCTTTTCAAGGCTCTTTTGAATTGCCAATTTTGATTTGTCGGTCTGTTCAACGAAGGCTGCGAACTGTTTCTGCAATTCGTAAGGAGCATCTATAATCTCCATTCGTTTGATTACACCTTGCGAAATGTTCGGTTGTGCTCCACCTGCACATTGACTAATCATCCAATCTTTTTTTGACTTAATGGCATAGTACAAGTATTCAGGTACATACCGGCTATTTGGCAGCACACTACATACCGCTTGGTTGGTAGTCGTTGCAATTCTTAATAGTCCAACTTGACCTGCTGTTGCCCCATACATTGCGATTACAACACTATCCTCAGGAACCATTTTGGCAGAAGAATTATCAACACCTTCTTGCGTTATATAGTTCTTTACCGAATGGATAACACCGATATTCACTTCGCCACTCGAAAGCCAAGGAATAGTACCATTTTCATAATATTCAGGATGAGCCTTCGATGGAGTTCCTCCCGATGTTGTACTGAATACATCTCCAATTTTCACGGTGTCATATTTGCCATCAAACAGTTCGACAAATCGTGCTTTGACCAACTCATCCAACTTCGCAAGCTGCTGTTTACGGAGGGAGATGAGAGTGTCGGTCTGATTGAGGACACATATTACTTTTTCTTGTTCAGCAATCGGAATAATCTCAAAATTTACATTTTTAAGATATCCAGAAGAAATGTTTGGTTGAGCCCCACCAACCCCATCTTTAATAAATTCTTCTTTTTTACTGCTCAAAAAATAGAATAAATATTCTGGCAATACCACTTCATTTGGCAAAAAAGCCGCACAGGCTTGATTCGTAGATGCTTCATATGAAAGAATGGAACAAGCACCTATTGTAGCACCATACATGGCAACTAAGACAGTATCTTTTGGAAACAATTTCGCCGAACTGTTTTCAAGTCCTTCTTGTGTGATACACTCCACCTTGCCATATATGTATTTGTCTTTTAAGTCACCAGTTTTTACCCATGGAATCGTTCCATTTTCGTAATAAGATGTTTCGTTTTTATTGGGAGTTCCGCCTGATGTTATTGTAAATACATCCCCTAATCTCACAACATCCCCTCCAATTCCTCGATTCCCGCCAGAATCTGCTCCTCCATCTCCTTGATCTCCGCTAGAATCTCGCTGGTAGGGGCGTACTCCACCGCCTTATACTCCGTCTTTTTGTACTTGTTGATAGAGAGGTCGTAGTCATTGGATACAATCTCATCTTTGGGTACAAAGAAGGATTGTTCGGTGCGTGCGCGGTCATTTTCCGCTTCGAGGCTATGGAAACGAGCTATAATATCGGGAATATCGTTTTCTTTGACTTCGCTACGCTTATCGTCAAGGCTGAATCCGTCGGCTTGCATATCATAGAACCACACTTTATCGGTGCCGCCGTGTCCCGTCTTGGTGAAAATAAGTATTCCGGTGGAAACACCTGCATAAGGTTTGAAGACTCCCGAGGGCATAGAGATAACAGCCTCAAGTCGGTTGTCTTCAATTAATGTCTTTCTGATTGCCTTGTGTGCCGTAGAAGAGCCGAACAGTACACCGTCGGGAACGATGACTGCGCATCTTCCACCAACGCGGAGCATACGAAGCATCAACGCAAGGAATAAAAGCTCGGTCTTTTTGGTCTTGCAGACCTTGAGCAAGTCAGCCGAAACGGTATCGTAATCAAGGCTTCCCTTGAACGGGGGATTCGCAAGAATCAGTGAATATTTCTCTTTGTCGGGATTCTGATCGGACAAACTGTCGCGGTACTCGATGTAAGGGTTGTCCACGCCGTGCGTCATCATATTCATCGCACCGATACGGAGCATCGTTCTGTCCATATCGTAGCCGTGGAACATACCGTTCATATAGTGCGCCTTTTTCTGTCTGCTATAGAAGATCTCCTCTTTGCGTTTTTCCTTGAGATAGTCCCCTGCGGCAACAAGAAATCCCGAAGTACCGCATGCAGGGTCACAAATGACCTCGTCCGCTTTTGGATCCATCAACTCTACCATCATACGAATGATGTGGCGTGGTGTACGGAACTGACCATTCAGTCCCGATTGCGCGATCTTTGAAAGAAGATACTCATACACGTCTCCGCGGATGTCACTGTCCTTTATCTGTGCCATCCGGACATAGATATCGTCAAGTATGGTGACTATCTTATCGAGAAGCAGAGGGGTGGGAATCTTGAAGATGGCATCATCCATATATTTTGAATATGCGCTGTCCTTGTCATCATGCAGGTTTTTTATAAACGGAAACACCCATTCCTGTATTGTTGCATACATTTTTCCTGCAGGAAAATCATGGAATACCGACCATTTGAGTTGATTACCGTCAATTTCTCTGTCGCCTATCTTTACCTTGCCCGCAAAAATACTTTTATGAGGAAGTCCGAGCATAACGGCTTCCTTTGCACGCAGATTATCGGTATCGTCAAGATCACGAATAAACATCAAATATGTAACTTGCTCAATTACATCAAGGGGATTAACAAGTCCCCCTGCTGCAAACACATCCCAAAGTCCGTCAATTCTATTTTTAAGCTCACCTGTAATCATCGTTCATTCTCCTTACTGTGATTCCAAATATATGCGGTATAGCGACCTCCGCCGATTTTCAAGATATCGCCGGTTGTAACCAAATCATTGAGCGCCCTTTGCACGGTAACTTGACTGATATCGGGACATTTTTCCATAATTTGAGTCTTCGTAATTTTGCCAAGGGTATCTTTGATAAGCTCTCTTATCCGCTCGGGTTTCGATAATCCACTTGTAGCAAGAACCTTAACACGTGAAGAAAACTCTCGGTATGCAGAAAGTATTACTCCCAATGTATATCTCACAAACGGTGCATAATCGTTTTCTCCCGTATGCCATCCATAAGAACTGCTTTGAAGGGATTCATAGTAGGTATCCTTTGATGTTTCAATAGCCTTTTCAATACTGATATATTTACCCACTATATATCCCGAACGATAAAGTAACAACAAAGTAAGCAAACGACTCATTCTTCCATTGCCGTCATTAAAAGGATGGATACAAAGAAAATCCAGTATAAACATAGGAATTATAAGCAAGGGGTCCGCTTCGCCTCGGCTCATTTCATCATCAAAAGCCTTGCAAAGGTTCTCTATTGATTCCGCGGTTTCCCACGCCGGCACAGGCTGAAAGCGTATAAATCTGTTACCTTGCGAATCTTCTTCAGCAATAACATTATCCGAGTTTTTATAAGCTCCACCAATTGATTTTCCGCTGAACTTATACAGATCGCGATGGAGCTGAAGTATCATGGGCGGTTTTACAGGAATAAACTCATAGCTTTCATGAATTGTAGAAAGCACATCGCGATATCCTGCTATCTCTTGCTCATTTCGAGATTGAGGCATTGTTTTGTTTGAAACAAGCTGTTTAAGGCGTTCATCGGATGTATATATTCCCTCAATTCGATTTGATGCCTCTGTGCTCTGGATCTTGGCAATCTCAACAAGTTGCGTGAGTGTGTCACTTTTTGCCTCGATAAAAAGGTTTTGTTCTCCTTTGAACTCGTGTATCATAGAAAGCATTGAAACTATCTCAGGCGTAAGGAGTTTTTCCCATCTTTTTGTATAATTATATTCCCTCATCAATATCACTCCACTTTTATATTGGCATATCGTTAATAATATTATACTATCCTATTTTAACAATTGCAACAGTCAATTTAATCATTTTTGCAAAAATGATTAAATTGACTTATGTGATAATAAAAATAACAGCCTTTTGAAGGCTGTTATTTTTATAGTTAGCTTTAAAGCCGTTTTTTGAACTCTTTTGCTTATTGACAATGTTTGCGACAGACGGTGTGCTTTTTCCGCATCGAAGCACCGAGCCAATTTTTAGGCGATTTTGTTCTGTAGCAAGGTTTGCGACTGAAGCTGTGCTATTTGCACCGCAAAGGAGCAATAACGCCGCTACGGAGCAAAAGCGTCAAAAATTTATTTCATGGTTTCTTGTTTGACTTTATGATCTACAATATGGCGTGAGGCAAGCTCGGTGCGGATATCGTTGAGGCTGATGCCCATTTCTACCATAAGCACCATTACGTGATAGGCAAGATCGGAGATCTCGTAGATGGTCTCTTCCTTGCTATCCTTCATTGCGCCGATGACTACCTCGGTGCATTCCTCGCCTACCTTTTTGAGTATCTTTTCCTTGCCCTTGCTGAACAGGTAGGTGGTGTAGGAGCCTTCCTTGCCCTCGGTCTTTCTGCCTTCAAGCAGCTCATAGAGTCCGTCAAGAGAAAACTCGGGGGTGTCGCTTTCAAATATCTTGGTATTGAAGCAGCTATCCGTGCCCAGATGGCAAGCGGGTCCGTCCTTGATCACGCGGACTACCAAGGCATCGTAATCGCAATCGGCGGTTATGGAAACGATATGCTGACGATTTCCGCTGGTTTCGCCCTTGCGCCACAATTCCTGACGGGAACGAGACCAGAAGCAGGTCATTCCCTCTTTGATGCTGATCTCAAGGCTTTCGCAGTTCATATAGGCGACGGTCAGCACCTTGCCTGTAAAATGATCCTGCACAACGGCGGGAATCAAGCCTTTTTCGTCAAACTTCAGTTTATCTATCATATTTAAGCCTCATTTCTATGCCCTGCTCACTCAGGTATTTTTTCAAGTCGTTGATGGCAACCTCTTTCAGGTGGAAAATGGACGCCGCCAAGCCCGCGTCGATTTTAGGAACAGCCTTAAACAGCTGCAGAAAATGCTCCATATTTCCCGCGCCGCCCGATGCAATGACGGGAACGGTGGAAAAGGCGCATATCTTGTCAAGCAGCTCGATGTCAAAGCCGCCGCGGACACCGTCGGTGTCGATAGAGTTTACAACCAGCTCGCCTGCGCCCCGCTCAATGCCCTGCCGTGCCCACTCGATGGCATCAATGCCGGTATCCTCTCTGCCGCCCTTGGCAAAGAGACGGAAGGTGCCGTCAACTCGCTTTATATCCATACTCAGCACCACGCACTGACTTCCGTAACGCTTTGCGCCGTCGGTGATAAGCTGAGGGTTGCGGATCGCGCCGGAGTTTACGCTGACCTTGTCAGCGCCGCATTTCAGTACGCGGTCAAAATCGGCGACGGTGTTGATGCTTCCGCCAACGGTCAGGGGAATAAACACCTCACGGGCAACGCGTTCAAGAACATCGGTAAAAAGCCCTCTGCCCTCGGCAGATGCGGTTATATCATAAAAAACAAGCTCGTCAGCGCCGCTGTCATTGTAAAATCGAGCCAATTCTACGGGGTCGGCAATATCCCGCACCCCTAAAAAGTTCTTGCCCTTGACCACCACTCCGTCGCGGACGTCAAGACAAGGTATGATTCTTTTGGTTATCATTTATTCATCTCCCGCTATCTCAAGCACACGCTTAAGGTCAAGCTTTTTCTCGTATATCGCCTTGCCCACGATTGCGCCATAGATGCCCATATCGCGGAGGGTCTCTATCTCGTGTTCAAAGGAAATACCGCCCGATGCGATAATATCAAGGGCAAGGTCAGACAGACGCTCATAGGCGGGAAGGTTAGTACCCTTCAGCTCGCCGTCGCGGGAAATATCGGTATAAATAACCGTTTTAACTCCCGCCTGCTCCAAGCGCTTGCAAAACTCCATGGAATCGGTATCGGTTATCTCCTTCCAACCGCCGATGGCAACCTTGCCGTTACTTGCATCAACACCCACCGCTATGGCATCACCATAAGCGGCTACCGTCTCGGTAACAAAGGAAAAATCCTTGGCGGCACGAGTGCCCAGTATTACCCGCTTGACGCCTGCGGACAGATATTTTTCAATTCTTTCGCGGTCACGGATACCGCCGCCCACCTCGATAAACAGACCTGTCTCGGCAATGGCTTTTACGGCACTGAAGTTGACGGGCTCCCCTTCCAGCGCTCCGTCAAGGTCGACCACGTGAAGCCGCTTTGCCCCCTGCGCTCTAAGTCCCATTGCCGTCTCGGCGGGATTTTGGGCATAGACGCTCATTCGGTCATAATCGCCGCGGACAAGGCGCACAACCGAGCCGCCGCGCAAATCTATTGCAGGAAAAATCTTCATTTATACCTCCGCAAATGCTCTGAGTATATTAAGTCCCGTTTCACCGCTCTTTTCGGGGTGGAACTGACAGCCGCAGACATTGCCCTGACGGACTATGCCGGGCACGCGGGCGGAATACTCGGAATATGCCGCGACGCTCTCGTCACAATCCTTGGCATAGAAGGAATGGACATAATAAACGCACTCGCCCTGCTTGACATATTTCAGCAGCGGCTCATCTTTTTTGACTATATCAAGACCATTCCAACCCATATGGGGCACTTTAAGGTCTGCGGGAATATCATCGGCAAGGGCGCAAACGCTGCCCTTTATAAAGCCCAGACCCTGCTTTTCTCCAAACTCGAAGCTTCTTTCAAAAAGCAGCTGCATACCAAGACATATGCCCATAAATGGCTTGCCCTCTGCGGCAAGCTTTTTTATATGGGGTACAAGACCCGTGCTTTCAAGCTTATCCATAGCATCGCCGAAAGCGCCCACACCGGGCAGGATTATTTTATCCGCTTTGGTCAGCACTTCGGGGTCGCGGGTAACAACGCTTTCAGCACCTATTTTCTTAAGTGACGCGCAAAGGGAAAACAGATTTCCCACGCCGTAATCAACGATTGCTATCACAGTACGCCCTTCGTGGAGGGTATCTCCCCTGCCCACGCCTCCGATACGCTGAGTGCCTGACCCATTGCTCTGCCGAAGCCCTTGAATGCCGCTTCGATGATGTGATGGGTATTAAAGCCGTCAAGCTGCTTGATGTGCAGGGTGATTCCTGCATTGCGGCACAGGGCGGTAAAAAACTCATAAACCAGCTCGGTGTCAAAATCACCCACTGTGGGGTTAAGGGTCAGATTGCAGCTGAGATGGCTTCTTCCGCTGATATCCAATGCCACAAGCACCAATGCTTCATCCATAGGCAGCATAAAATTGCCGTAGCGGGTAATGCCCTTGCAATCACCCAAGGCGGTTTTAAGAGCATTGCCCAAGGCGATGCCCACATCCTCAACGGTGTGATGGTAATCCACATCAACATCGCCCACAGCCTTTATATCAAGGTCGACCCTTGCGTGCTTTGCAAAAAGCGTCAGCATATGATTGAGAAAGCCGCAGCCTGTGTCTATCTTACTTTCGCCCTTGCCGTCAATATTAAGCTTTAAGGCAATATCGGTCTCAGCGGTCTTTCTGTTTATTTCTGCCTGTCTCATGCTCTCTCCTCCAATATCTCTTTAGTGGCGCACAGCAGCTTATTCATCTGCTCTTCGGTGCCTATGGAAATGCGGACAAACTCATTTATTCTCGGTGCATCGAAATAACGCACGATGATCCCCTTTTCACGGAGCGCCTTGAAATAATCCACGCCGCAGACGGCGTCCGACTTGGCAAAAATGAAGTTTGCCTTGGAAGGCAGAACGGTAAAGCCCATTTCCTGAAGTTCCGTGACGGTGATCTCACGAACGCGGATGACCTCACCGCGGCACTTTTCAAAGTATTCCTTATCCCGCATTGATGCCGCCGCGGCAGCCTGGGGCATTGCACCCACATTGTAGGGGTTGTAGGAATATTTTATCTTTTTCAGGTCGGCTATCAGCTCGGCATTTGCCACAGCAAAGCCTATTCTTCCCCCTGCAAGCCCTCTTGACTTGGAGAAGGTCTGCACAATTATCAGATTGTCGTATTTTTCGGTAAGGCAGACAGCGCTGTCGCCGCCGAAATCAACATAAGCCTCGTCAATAACCACGATATTATCGGGGTTGTTTTGGAGTATACCCTCTATCTGCTCAAGTGAAAGGGTCATTCCCGTAGGCGCGTTGGGGTTGGCAATAAAGCTCGTTCCGCCCACGCCGTAATACTCCTCGGGACAAATGGAAAAATCTTCCTTAAGGGGAATTATCTTTGCCTCTACTCCGTAAAGCTTGGCAAAGACCTTATAAAATCCGTAGGTTATATCGGCAAAGAATGCGGGGATCTTTTCATCGCAGAATGCCTGAAAGCAAAATGCCAATATCTCATCCGAGCCGTTGCCCGCAATGACATTTTCCCCCTTGACACCGTAGAACTCCGCAATGGCGTTGACAAGATCGGTGTTTTCGGGGTCACTGTAGAGATTCAGAGTTTTTGCCGCAAGGAGCGCCGCCTCTACCGCCTCGGGAGAGGGCGGGAAGGGGCTTTCGTTGGTATTCAGCTTTACAAGAGTCTTATCCTTGGGCTGTTCGCCGGGGGTATAAGGCTTAATAAAGGAATACTTTTCTGTTAAAAATTTGCTCATATTATACCTCTTCAAAACGGATGGTTGCGCTCTTTGCGTGAGCCTGCAATCCTTCCTTGTTGGCAATGGCTGCTATATCGTCCTTGACCTGTTTGAGCGCGTCATAGGAATAGTATGTAAATGAAGATTTCTTGATAAAATCATCCACCGACAATGGGGACGAAAATCTTGCAGTACCGCTTGTGGGCAGGGTGTGGTTAGGTCCTGCAAGGTAATCGCCCAACGCCTCGGGCGCACTGTTGCCCATAAAGATGCTTCCCGCGTGCTTGACCAGATCAAGCAGAGCGAAGGGGTCTTCTACACAAAGCTCAAGATGCTCGGGAGCTATGGAGTTGCTTATCTCGATTGCCTTTTCAATGCTGTCCACCACAACGATGAAGCTGTTTTCATCAATGCTGCGACGGCAGATATCGCGGCGGGGCAATGCGGGTATCTGCTCCTCAAGTTCTGCCTGTACAGCCTTTGCAAGCTCCTCGCTGCTTGTAACAAGAATAGAGGATGCCATAACATCGTGCTCTGCCTGAGAAAGCATATCCGCCGCTACCACACGGGGCTTTGCGGAAGAGTCAGCAACGATAAGTATCTCACTGGGGCCTGCCACCATATCAATACCTACCTGACCGAATACCATTCGCTTTGCGGTGGCTACATAGATATTACCGGGGCCGACAATTTTATCCACCTTGGGCACGCTCTCTGTGCCGTAAGCCAATGCGGCAATAGCCTGAGCACCGCCCATTTTGAATATCTTGGTAACTCCCGCGATCTTTGCGGCGGCAAGCACTTCGGGAAGAATAGTTCCATCCTTGCCTGCGGGGGTTGCCATAACGATCTCTGAAACGCCCGCAATGGAAGCGGGAATAGAATCCATCAGCACTGTGCTGGGATAGCAGGCTGTGCCGCCGGGCACATAGATGCCTGCCTTTTCAATGGGGGTGATACGCTGACCGAGTATCACATCACCCTTCTGCACGCGGAAGCCTTCACGCTTTTGCAGACTGTGGAATGCGCGGATATTTTCCGCCGCCTTGTTCAGCGCCGCCATAACCTCGGGAGAAACCTTGGCGCAAGCCTCTTCTATCTCCTGCTCGGTGACCTGCAGCGCATCAAGCTGAGGGCAGTCAAAACGTCTGCTGTATTCAAGCAAGGCCTCGTCGCCGCGGGCGCGGACATCATCAATTATATTTTTAACGGCGGTCTCAACATTTTGCATTACAGCCTCTTCCCTCTTAGGAAGCGCCTCGCCGCCCTTGATTATTCTTATCATCGGGATAACTCCTCTTTCATTCTTGCAACAATGCGATCTATCTCTTCGCTCTTAAACTGATAATTGCTCTTATTGGCGATCAGTCGGGCTGAGGAAGGTGCTACTGTCTCATAGACCGAAAGGTCATTTTCTCTCAGCGTGGTGCCTGTCTCAACGATATCGAGAATTACATCGGAAAGTCCCAAAATAGGAGCAAGCTCGATTGAGCCGTTGAGCTTGATTATCTCTATCTCCCGGTTTAAGCCCTTATAATAATCCTTGGTCACGTTGACATATTTTGTTGCTACACGCAAGGTGCGGTCTGTGTCCTCTATAAATCCGTTTCTTGCGGCAACCGCCAGTCTGCATTTGCCCAACTGCAGGTCTAAAAGCTCATAAACGTCGGGGTTGGTCTCAAGCAAAACATCCTTGCCCACAACACCGATATCCGCCGCGCCGCGCTCAACATAAATGCCTACATCGGAAGGCTTTATAAGCAAATATCTTACGCCGTTTTCTTCACTCTCAATAACCAGCTTGCGGGTATCGGACAAAAACTCACTGCAGTCGTAACCCATTTTGGCAAAAAGAGAATAGACCTTATCGCCCAATCTACCCTTGGGCAGTGCGATATTAAGCATTTCCCTCTTCCTCCTTTACGCCTTTTTCGGTAACGCGGATAAGCTTTTTATACTTTCTGTCACGGGGAAGGCTTTCTCCCGCCCAGACCTTTTTTCCGTCACCTGTCAGCAGTTTGACCGTATCTGCAACAGCGGTGATGTCACTTTTTTCATCATAGAGCACCACTGCATCCAAGGCAGACAGGGGCTGTGTGTTAAGGAATCTTTCCAGCTCGTCAAAGTAAAGAGCAAAACCGATCGCCTGCAGTCCCTTTTTGCCCATACGCTCCATCAGCTTGTCATATCTTCCGCCCGAAAGCACAGCACGGGGCACTCCCTTGACATAGCCGCAGAAGATAAGTCCGTTGTAATAGCGGGTATTGCTTGGAATAGAAAAATCAAGTCGAATATTTGCGCGATACTCACCCAAAGCGGCATAAAGCTGCTCAAGCTCCACAAGTGCGGCGGTCATACCTTCACCGATGCAAAGAGCCTTCGCCGCCTTCAGCACCTGGGCAAAACTGCCCGAAATGCTCATAATTTCAACGATAGCCTTTGCCTGTTCTGCAGTTATTCCGTTATCCACAAGGGCATTGATGCCGTGAATATTCTTTCCCTCAATGCAACTGCGAATCGTCTTTTCTATACCCTCAGAAAGTCCGATGCTTGCAAAAAGCTCGCTCAAAAAGCCTGTGTGAGAAAGGCTGAGTACACATCTGCTGTCAATAAGGCGAAGACTACGCACCGCAAGAGATACCATCTCTAAGCTTGTATAATCGCTGACCTTGCCGATATGCTCAATGCCTATCTGATAGCTTTCCCTATACTCGGTTGCCGAATGGGATGCGCGGTAGACATTTTCGGTATAGTACAGCTTTTCGCTGACCTGTTCTGTAGCCTTTGTTCCCTTGATAATGCTCAAAGTAACATCGGGGCGCAACGCCATCAGCTTGCCGTCAAGATCGGTAAAGGCAAGCAGGCGGCTGTCAGAAAAATAATCGCGGTTGCGGGAATAAAAATCATACTCCTCAAACTTGCCCATACGGAACTTTTTATATCCGTGTCTTTCATAGAGTCCACGAAGCTCCAAAGACACCTGTTCGTCTTTCTTTAAAGTGCTGTAATCTGTCATATTCAAGGTGATCTCTCCTTTGGCTCTATGCCAAAATACTCTATAAATGCAAAGGTTTTACCCTCTTATTTGCTACAAGAGGTAATATACCACACTTTATCGCTTTAGTCAAGTAAAGTGCTAAAATTTCTTTTAAAATTTTCATAAGGGGATAGCAGATG
>CAZOSH010000016.1:0-12819 GCA_964582395.1 uncultured Oscillospiraceae bacterium
ATTTCTGGCATCCCACAATTGCAAGATCCAGGTTCGTGAAGGCTACGGAACCACCGAAACGGTCACTGCTTGCTGCCTTACTCCCACCACACTTGCAAAGGAAGGAAGCATCGGTATTCCCTTCCCCGATACATTTATCAAGATCGTCAAGCCCGACACCGACGAAGAGCTTCCCTACGGCGAGGAAGGCGAGATATTACTTGCAGGTCCTACTGTTATGAAGTGTTATCTTGACCATCCCGAAGAGACCGCAAAAACGCTCCGCACCCACGCTGACGGCAAGACCTGGGTCTACACAGGCGACCTCGGCACAATGGATGAGGACGGATTTGTTTTCTTCAAGGGCAGAGCAAAGAGAATGATCATCACATCGGGCTATAATGTATATCCCAATCAGATAGAAAACATCCTCGACGCTTGTCCCCTTGTTCATATGAGTTGTGTTATCGGTGTTAAGGACGAGATTCGCGTACAGAAGGTCAAGGCATTTATTATGCTCAAGCCCGATGTTCCCGCAACCGATGAAACCAAGCAGCAGATTCTGAACTATTGCTCCAAGCACATTGCAAAGTACGCAATGCCCAGAGAGATAGAGTTCAGAGCTGAGCTGCCTAAGACCTTGGTCGGCAAGGTTGCATACCGACAGCTTGAAGAAGAAGTAAAGTAATACAAAACTTAAAATGGCTGAACAGTTCACCTGTTCAGCCATTTTCTTATGCTGTATATTCAAGAAACTTTTTATAGATTGCTCTCAGGTCTTCAGGAAGCATCTTCAGCGCCCTTATTGCCAAATTGGTAGGAACTCCGTAATAAGCCTCGGCAATACTTCCCGCAATACAAGTAAGGGTATCACAGTCTCCGCCGAGAGATACCGCAGTTCGAATTACATCCTCAAAGCTTTCTCCCTCCAAAAAGGCGGTTATTGCTTCGGGAACTGTTTCCTGACAGGATTCCACGTGGTGATAATTGGGTCGGATCTCATCGCAAGTGCGGCTGAGATCATAACCGAAATTATCAACAATGTACTGTTTTATCTCATCCTTGCTATATCCGTCACGGGCAAGGAAAATGGCGCTTGCGGTGGCTTCTGCGCCCTTGATTCCCTCGGGATGATCGTGGCTTATCTCTGCCGAAAGTCTTGCGGCACGACGAACAGAATCAATATCATCAAACAGCCACGCTGCAGAGGAAACTCTCATTGCCGATCCGTTTCCGTAGCTTTCGTACGGATGAGGATTCTTTTCTGTCAACCAATGAATAAATCGAGCACCGTATCCCGCATAAGGATACGCATTTCCGAGAACATGCATCGACTTGATTATGCAAGCCTTTATTTTTTCATCATCGGCATCCTTACCCGCATCCATAAATCCCCATGCCACCGCCAAAGTCATAACACTGTCATCGGTGAAGCTGCTCTTCTCGCCAAACAGCGGAAACTCCTTGGTCTTGATATTAAATATATCAAACTCATACGGGCTGCCTATTATATCTCCAATTATTGCTCCGATCATATTATCTCACATCCTTATTACAGTTCATTATACAACTTTTTTATAATGTAATAAAGGGACAATGCTCTGCAATATGCAGAGCATTGAAGAATATTATCTCGTCATAAGTTCCATAAGTGTGCAGGCTTTTTCGATATTTACTCCCGTTTTTGCCGCCGCGGCTTCGGTGTAGCATTCCGCCCCCGACGCACCCATTCTGCCATCGCTGAAATAAAGTGCAAACGGTACGGGTGTGCGTGTATGGGTCATTAACTCAAGGGGTGTGGGATGGTCGGGCATTGCAAGTACGGCATATTCTTCACCGCTTTTTTTCAGGTAGTCCATAACGGGCGCAACTATCTTTTCGTCTATCTGCTCAATGGACCATACCTTTTCTTTTACCTGACAATGATGTCCGCATTCATCTGCGGCTTCTACATGGATATACACAAACTCCGCTCCATTCTTCAGAGCGTCAATTGCCGCTTGTCCCTTGGCTGCAAAATCAGTGGTGTAATTTCCCGTTGCTCCGGGTACGCGAATTATCTCAAGTCCCGCGCATCTGCCAATACCTTGAATAAGATCAACGGCAGAAATAACTGCGCCCCGCTCTATGCCAAACTTATCCTTGTAACTGTCAAGAGCAGGCTTTCTGCCCTCGCCCCAGAACCACAGACAGTTTGCCGCAGGCTGTCCTTTTTTGACTCGCTCGATGTTTACAGGATGTTTTTTCAGTTCCTTATAGGACCATTTCATTATCTCCAAAAGCTTATCGGCGTTTGTTCCCTTGGGCAAAAAGTCCCTGACCGGTCTTTTGGAAATATCGTGTGGCGGTGTTTGCTCACCTCCGCTTTCGGCGTTACGCATAACCAAACAATGTCTGTAATATATACCGTTGTAAAGCTGCAAGGCTTCACTGCCAAACTCGGCTTGTGCTGCGGCAATTATCTCCTTAGAAAGCTCGCTTTCGATCTCTCCCGCGCTGTAATCAAGCATTATTGCATCTTCAATAGAATCCGCCTCGCTGAGAGTTACCGTATTGCATCGGTAAGTCACATCATCGGGGCTAATCTCTATTCCAAGACTTACCGCCTCAAGTGGCGATCTGCCTGAATAATAGATCTCAGGGTCATACCCAAACACCGACAGATTTGCCGTATCACTGC
This sequence comes from uncultured Oscillospiraceae bacterium, assembly GCA_964582395.1. GTDB lineage: Bacteria > Bacillota > Clostridia > Oscillospirales > Butyricicoccaceae > RGIG3513. The sequence continues at coordinate 2,660 of CAZOSH010000016.1, forward strand.
CTGCCGGCATCCCTTCGGGAACAGTTCTTGCAAGCCCGAAATAACCCTCTCTTGCCAATTCATCAAGATTGGGATGCATTGCAACCTCAAGGGGTGTTTTATTGTCAAGTCCCGAATACGGAAGATCAGCCATTCCGTCGCCCAGAAATACTACATATTTCATTTATTTATCCACCTTTCCGCCTCCGCGGACATATCTTCCTTTTCGATAACCTTATCAAAACACTCCTGCTTTTTGCCCAAGGATGCAAGTTGTGCAGGGGCTTTATGTCCCGTCAGCTTTTCGAGTTTTTCAAGAAGCTCAACTCCGCCATCTGCCTTTTCACCTGTCAGTGCTTCAAGCATGACTGATGCGAACTTAAATGGTGATGCGGTAGATGCAACTATCATAGGTCTTTCGGCTGTTCCCGCCATACGAGCTGCTCTCATTGCAACCGCCGTGTGGGGATCGCAGAGATATTTTTCACTGCTGTTCCAACGGGCGTTTATCTCCTCTGCAGCCGCCTTATCATCGGCGCGGAAAGCAACAAAACCTTCATCCTTCAGTTTTGCCATAATATCTTTGCCTATCTCATATTTACCCTCTGCAGACAGTTTGCCCATAAGTTCTCTTGTCTTTTCCTCGCCGCAAAGCATAAATATCAATCGTTCAAGGTTGGAAGAAACAAGAATATCCATAGAAGGTGATCCGGTCTGATATAAGGGACGGTTGCGGTCATAAACTCCGCTTTCAAAGAAATCGGTAAGCACATCGTTCTTATTTGATGCACAGACAAGTCGCTCAATGGGAAGTCCGCTCTTTTTAGCTAGATATCCTGCAAGAATATTGCCGAAATTGCCCGTAGGTACGCAGAAATCAACCTTGTCGCCAAGCTTGATAACACCTTGCTTAAGCAATCTTGAATATGCCCAGAAATAATATGCTATCTGTGGTGCAAGTCTTCCCCAGTTAATTGAGTTGGCACTGGAAAGTGCCTTTCCGTTTTCCGCAAGACGGGCGGCTAATTCCTTATCATTGAAGATTGCCTTGACGCCGCTCTGCGCATCGTCAAAATTTCCCTTAACGGCAAATACATTTACATTGCAGCCTGCCTGTGTGGTCATCTGCAGGCGCTGCACCTGAGATACTCCGCCGTGGGGATAAAATACGCCTATCTTAGTGCCTTCAACATCCCTAAAGCCTTCGAGGGCAGCCTTACCGGTATCACCCGAGGTCGCAACAAGAATGATCGTCTCACCTGCCGCGCCTTTTTTCTTTGCCGCAGAGACCAAAAGTCTCGGAAGCATCTGCAAAGCAAAATCCTTGAATGCGCAGGTGGGTCCGTGGAAAAGCTCTAACGACCAGGTATTTTCACCCGCGTAAACAACAGGCGCTGTATCCTCGTGAGAGAATCGGCTGTAAGCCTGCTCGGTAAAGAGCGAAAGCTCCTCCGCGCTGTATCCATCCATAAAGCGGGAAAGTATAAATGCTGCCGCTTCACTATACTTTTTATATGTCAGGTTGTTGATCTCATCCAGTGTAAAAAACGGGTAACTGTCCACTGTAAATAGACCGCCATCAGGTGCAAGACCTGCCAGTACAGCACCGGGTGCATCAGTATATATAGCTGTATTGCGTGAACTTACATATCTCATAAAGGTTCCTCTTTTCCTGAAAAATTACTGTTATCATAACATCTTATTCCTTGAAAATCAAGGGTTCTTGCAATTTTTTTCAAAGGTGGTATAATATTCTTATAGATGTAAAAAACTATTTGTTTACCCCAATTTGTCTTTTGCATCATTTGTCCATTTTAAGTATACACAAACAGGAGGCAACCATGACAGAAAGAAACCTTACAATGCTCACCGACTTCTATGAGTTTACAATGGCAAACGGCTATTTGAAGAACGGCTTGCGTGACAAGATCGGTTATTTTGATATGTTCTTCCGCCGAATTCCCGACAAGGGCGGCTATGCCATTATGGCAGGACTTGAACAGCTTTGTGATTATCTGCAGAATCTTTCCTTCTCCGAGGAAGACATTGAATATCTGCGATCAAAAGGTTGCTTCTGCGAAGAGTTTTTAGACTATCTTCGCAACTTTAAGTTTGAGTGTGATGTATGGGCTATTCCCGAAGGTACTCCCGTTTTCCCGGGTGAACCTTTAGTCGTGGTACGCGGCCCTGTTATGCAGGCTCAGCTTATTGAAACAATGGTGCTCCTTACCATCAACCATCAAAGTCTTATCGCCACCAAATCAAGCCGCATCGTCCGCGCTGCAGACGGAAGAGCCGTCTTAGAGTTCGGTTCTCGCCGCGCACAAGGTGCAGATGGTGCTATTCTCGGTGCAAGAGCGGCATATATTGCAGGCGCGATTGGAACTGCCTGCGCTATTTCCGACCGAGCATTCGGTGTCCCCGCTGTAGGCACTATGGCTCACAGTTGGGTTCAGATGTTTGACACCGAATATGAAGCATTTAAGGCATATGCCGAGGTCTATCCCGATTCTTGCACCCTGCTCATTGATACATACAGTGTTCTCCGCAGCGGTGTTCCCAATGCTATCAAGGTAGCTAAGGAAGTATTGGAGCCTATGGGCAAACGCCTCAAAGGTGTGCGAATCGACTCAGGCGACATTGCTTATCTCAGTAAGCGCACCCGCGAAATGCTTGACAAAGCAGGTCTCACCGATTGTAAGATCACCGTTTCAAACTCCCTTGACGAGTTTATCATCCGCGACCTTATTTCTCAGGGTGCTTGCATTGACAGTTTCGGTATAGGTGAGCGTCTTATCACCTCCAAGAGCGAGCCCGTCTTCGGCGGCGTATATAAGCTTGCCGCTTTAGAAGATGAAAGCGGAAATATCACTCCCAAGATCAAAGTCAGCGAAAATGTAGAAAAGATCACCACCCCTCATTTCAAGCAGGTATGGCGTCTTAAAAATAATCAGGACGGAAAGTATATTGCCGACGTGCTGACTCTCCGCGATGAAACCATCGACTCAAACAAGCCCTATACCATTTTTGACCCCACTCATACCTGGAAAAAACGCACACTTACAAATTTTGAGGCAGAGCCCATTCTTGTTCCCATTTTCAAAAAAGGAAAAATGGTCTACTCCCTGCCCTCTATCGAAGAGATCAGAGCAAACTGTGCCGAAAAGACCGGTATGCTGTGGAGCGAGGTTACCCGTTTTGAAAACCCCCACCCCTACTATGTAGACCTTTCTCAAAAGCTGTGGGATATCAAGATGAGCCTGCTTGAAAAGTTCTGATCGTACCTATCCGTTCACAAACTTAAACATCCCGTTTTTTTAAGATGCGGGATGTTTTTTATTTCAAAATTAGTTGACATTGGCAACTAATTTTATTATCATTGTATTGAGGTGATAACAAAGTGGATGAAATCAGAAAAGCGGTACGCAGGGTCTACCGCACCTCCAATCTGTTTATAGAAAAAAGTCTTGAAGGGGTTGAGCTTACCCCCACCGAGCTTACGGCAATCCGCTCCATAGTTTTTCACAAGGGATTGACACAGACAGGTCTGTCCGAGCATTTGGGCAGTATCGACAAGGCTGCCGTTGCTCGAATCGTCAAAAGTCTTGAAAGCAAAGGCTATATTACCCGCATTTCCGATTCTTCGGACAAGCGGGCGAAGCTTGTTTACCCTACCGAAAAAGCATTTCAGTTGCGACTGACCGTACTGAGCGCCGAAAACCGTTTTTACCATTGGCTTTTATCCGAGCTTTCGCAAGAGGAGCTTGAAGGATTTCATTCCCTTATGTCACGCATAGGTGAAAAAGCAATAGACGAGTCAAAAAACGATTTTTGCAATATTGGGGAGGAATGATATGAAGTTTGTATTTAAACATCTCCACCCCTTTTCAGGTCATATGTATTACGGCTTGTTTATCAAGTTTTTAGGCACTATAACCGACCTGCTACTTCCCTATATTCTCGCTCACATTATTGACAATGTTACACCCACAAAAAATACCAAGGCCCTGCTTTGGTGGGGTGTAGCAATGTTCATTTGCTCAATAGGCACATTTCTCTTCAATGCCATTGCCAATCGTGTCTCCGCCGCGGTAGCAAGAGATACCACCCGCAGCATTCGTGGCACTCTTTTTTCACGTATCGCCTATCTTTCGGGTGCGCAGATGGACTATTTCACAGTTCCCTCTCTTATTTCCCGAATGACTACAGATACCCACCATATTCACCGCACGGTGGGAATGCTTCAAAGAATGGGCGTGCGCGCTCCTATTCTTATTCTTGGTGGAATCATAATGACCCTTACCCTTGACCCCGTATTGGCGCTCGTTCTTTGTTGTATGATGCCGATCATGGCAGTGGTGGTTTTCTTTATTTCAAAGAAAGGACTTCCCCTGTTTAACAAAGTACAGTCATCTATGGACAAGCTTGTGCGTATCGTCCGCGAAAATACCACAGGTGTACGTGTTATCAAGGCATTAAGCCGCACTGAAGGCGAAAAGGAACGCTTTCAGCGTGTGAACGAGGAACTGATGGAGGATGAAAAGAAAGCCAACATCACAATGGGCTTCACCCGTCCTGCCACCAATCTCATTTTAAACATCGGTCTTGTTCTTGTTGTAGTGGTCGGCGCTCATCGGGTCAATGCAGGGCTCAGTGAGGCAGGCTCGATTACGGCATTTCTTTCCTACTTTACAACCATTCTATATGCTATGATATCCATTACTCGAATCATAACCATGAGCTCACAGATGATAGCCTGCTCCAACCGAATCGAAGAGGTCATCAATGCACCTATGGACCTTGTTCCTCTTCCCGAGACCACAACCAGAACAAATGCTCCTGTCATCGAGTTTAAAAATGTTTGTTTCTCTTACAATAAAAAGCGTGACGATCTGCACAACATATCCCTTACCCTTGAAAAAGGTCAATCTCTCGGCATTTTAGGCCCTACAGGCTCGGGCAAAAGCACTCTTGCCGCCTTGCTGTTGCGTTTTTATGATATCGACAGCGGTGAGATACTTGTGGATGGCAAGGACGTCCGCCAATACACCCACGCCGAGCTGCGGCAAAAGTTTGGTGTGGTTTTCCAGAATGATATGGTCTTCAACGATACCATAGAAGGCAATATCAAGCTTTGGCGCAATATTGAGCCTGCCGCCCTTGCACTTGCAACAAGGGTAGCTCAGGCGGAGTTTATCGAAAAAGCAGGAGGAATGGAAGCCGAGATCTCTGCGCGAGGTACCAATCTTTCAGGCGGACAAAAACAACGTCTGCTCATCGCCCGCGCCTTGGCGGGAAATCCCGATATTCTCATCCTTGACGATTCTTCCAGCGCTTTGGACTATAAGACCGATGCTGCACTGCGCGCTCAGATAAATGAGCATTTTGCCGACACTACAACCGTCATAATCGCACAGCGGGTCAGCTCTATCCGCAATTGCGACAAGATACTCGTCTTAGACGGCGGTTGTGAGCTTGGCTTCGGAACGCATGAAGAATTACTTGAAAGTTGCGAGCTTTATCGCGAAATATACGCTCTGCAAATGGGAGAGGGGGCGAATGTATGAGTAATCCCAAATCCCTTCAGACCGGCGGAGCAAGAACTCCCGGCGGCGGTGTAGGCTTTGCATCGGGTGAAACTGTTGCAAAGGAAAAGCGCAAGCCTATACTTCTCCGTCTCGGCAAATACCTGATGCGCCATAAATGGGCGTTTTCTTTGGCGTTACTGCTTACAGTCATATCAAATGGTCTTGCTCTCTTTGGTCCCGAGCTGGCAGGTAAGGCAATAAATGCTATCGGTATAGGCAAAGGACAGGCAGATTTTGATGCGGTATACAATTATGCCACACTTATGATCATCTGCTATATTTTGTCAGCGATCCTGACCTGGCTGCTCAATGTGCTTATGATATCCCTTTCCCGAAAGGTCGTATATCAGATGCGGCAGGATATCTTCAATCATCTTGCAAAGCTCCCCGTTTCATTCTTTGACAAAAATGCATCGGGTGACATTATCAGCCGTATTTCCTACGATACCGATACCATAAATACAAGTCTTTCAAATGACCTTGTGGCAATACTTACGGCGGTTACCACCATCATCGGCTCCTTTATTATGATGCTTCGCATCTCCCCCATTCTTACCATCGTTATCGTCGTAACAGTACCCCTTGCTATTTTTGCAAGCCGATATATCAGCATAAAGATACGCCCTCTTTACCGAGTACGTTCAAGAATGTTGGGTGAGCTTAACGGTTTTGCTGAAGAAATGATCTCGGGACAAAAGACCCTCAAAGCCTACAATCGGGAGCAGGCTGTTATTGACAGCTTTGCCACCGAAAATGACAATGTTGTTCAGGCATATTACCGCGCCGATTATTACGGCAGTCTTATGTTCCCCTGCGTGGCATTTGTGACCAATCTGTCTTTGACACTCATTTCTGTCATCGGAGCATTTATGTATATGGGTGGCAATATACTTGTGGGTGATATTGCATCATTCGTACTTTATTCAAGAAAGTTTTCAGGCCCAATAAACGAAATTGCCAACCTTTACGGCGAACTGCAATCGGCATTGGCTGCGGCAGAACGAGTTTTCAAGCTGCTTGACGAAGAGCCCGAAAAAGCAGACTGTGACAATGCCGAGACTCTGCAGGATGTGCAGGGCGATGTCAAGATCGACAATGTGGATTTCAGTTATCTGCTCGATAAGCCGGTACTCACCGATTTCAGCCTCGATGCGCCCCGCGGAAGTATGATTGCAATAGTAGGTCCTACGGGCGCGGGAAAGACCACCCTCATCAATATGCTTATGCGATTTTATGACATCGACAGCGGCAGCATTTTTGTTGACGGCAAGGATATATACACCGTAACCCGTGACAGTCTGCGGCTTTCCTACTCAATGGTGCTTCAGGATACCTGGCTTTTCTACGGAACCATCTATGAGAACATTGCCTACGCCCGTCCCGACGCCACATTGGAAGAAGTCAAAGCAGCAGCAAAGGCGGCAAAGATCGACGATTATATTATGTCGCTCCCCAACGGCTACGACACCATCCTCACCGACGATGCGGCAAACATCTCAAAGGGACAAAAGCAACTTCTTACCATTGCCCGCGCTATGCTGATGAACTCCAATATGCTCATCCTCGACGAGGCGACCTCCAATGTTGACACACACACAGAGGTCAAGATCCAGCAGGCAATGCGTGAACTGATGAAGGATAAGACCTGCTTTGTAGTTGCTCACCGCCTTTCCACTATACAACACGCCGACAAAATACTTGTTATCAATGACGGCAAGGTGGTTGAAAGCGGTACACATCGTCAACTTATGAACAAGAAGGGCTTCTACCGCAAGCTTTATGACGCACAATTTGAATAACAGTAAAAAAGACTCCCTACCTTGCGGGAGTCTTTTACTGTTTTTTAGCCGTATATTGTGCCCCGATTCTTTGACTTTTCAAGCCACATATCATATAATTTGTAAACGATCATTATGGTAAATCACTTTGCATAAGCATCAAGAACATCTGCTATTTTATGGCATATTTTCTTAATCTGTTTATACTCAATCCGAAGTTAAGTATCTCACCCGTGAAGATCATTGCAACATATCCCCAGACTCCCCAAATGGGTACAAGCACCAGCACCATAGACAGACACACCGCCGCTTCAATAATATTGAAACGCATTGAATCAAGTTGAAGCCCTAAGCCTTTTAGTATTCCGTCGGTAGTCATATCCACATAGGATACGGGAATAATAGGAGCAAGCAGTCTTATGTAAAAAGCGGCGTTACTGTCGGGATAAAGCAGTCTGCCGATCTGCGGAGCAAAACCGTACAATACCGCCGCAACAACGCAGGAAAAGATAAATGTATATCTTAACGCCTTGAGCATCAGTTGCTCTGCCCGTTTTTTATTATCTTTTGCAACGCACTCGGCAATTTCTGGAATAAGCAATCCCGAAAACACCGACGGAATACATCCAGCAAAGTTTATGACGGGCAAAGCCATTCCCTGAACCACGCCATAGGCTGCAAGTCCTTGGGCGGCGCTGATTCCGCTTTGCCGCAGAGTTTTAGGGATAAGTATCTGTCTCACGGTGACTAATGCAGATCGAAGATTTGAGCTTACCGAATCGGGCAATGCAATGCCGAGCAATTCTTTAAATCGAGGTCTGCCGTTGCCGCTGTCGTTTTTTCTTTGACGCAGGTATATAATAAATGTCACAAGCACGCTAAGCGCTTCAGCAATACACTGTCCAAAAACCACTGCTGCACAAGCGCTTACTACACCATACGGCAAAAATACAGTCAGCAAAGCGGCTGTCAGACCTATTCTGAAAAGCTGCTCTCCCGTAGTCACCGCCGCATATGCAGTTGCTTTTCTGATAGCCGTAAAATATCCCGATAAAGCGCAAGACAGTGAAATAAACGGCAAGGATACCGCATATAACCTGAAGCAAATAGCCGCCGCGCTTTGCCCTATCATTCTCGCCGCCATAGGGGCAAATGATATGAGCAATATTGCCGCAGCCGATGCAGGAATAAGGGCATAGGCAAAGCACATTTTGACCGTTCGTTTTATGCTCATCCCCTGCGCCTGGGCTGAAACTGTCAGCCTTATTGTGGTCAGTTTTATTCCTGAGCCTGCCAATGATACGGCAAATCCGCAAACAGATAAGATCAATTCAAGCAGTCCCAAGCCTTCTGCACCGATCGAATCGGATAAAAAGGATGAAAAAACAAGTCCCACACCGCGCATAAGCAGGGATACAGCGGTCAGTATTAAAGTGTCCCGTACAAGCTTTTTAGTCTTCATATTGGATTTATACGCGTTTTTTCAAAAATATATACCGCACATATGACAGACTTGAAAGAGAAAATACCGCCCAAGCCGAAGCCAGAGCGGTATTTTCTCAGCGGACGATATCCGCCAGATCCGATGCCATATCGCTTACAGAGCGAATGGTGCGGGTTGCGCGGCGCTTGATCTTTCGCATTGTCTGATCATTTGTCATAGTCATTGCCGCCATTCCGCATACTGCGCCTGCCACGAAACCCCATACAACAGGCATTCCAATATTCATCTTTGACATATCAACACCTCGTTTTTATTATGCTCTCTTCTTGCCCAAATATAAAATCTATGATAGAATATTTAAAATAGTAATTTTAAGGATGTGCATTTTATGAAGCTCATTATAAAAAACGGACGGGTAATCAGCCTCGCCGATAATATAGATAAGGTTTGTGATATTCTTATTTCGGACGGAATTATCGAAGATATAGGTGAAAATATCTCTCCAAACGGTGCGAAAGTAATCGACGCCGAAGGTCTTTGCGTCAGCGCAGGCTTTACCGATCTTATCGCCCGTGCCACCGAGCCCGAGCGTGACCGCGTTGAATCATTGCTCACACTTTCCCACGCCGCAGTAAAGGGCGGATTTACCACCCTTTGTGTTCACACCCAGGCTGACAGCGAAGAGAAGCTTGATTATATTACCGAGCGCGCAGAATACGCCTCCTGCGCTATCATTCCCGCCGCGGTTGCTACCGACGGAAAGGAGCTGACCGCTCATGGATTATTCAAGCATTCGGGTGCAGGCGCTCTTTATGACGATGCGCCAATCTGCGATCCTCTTCTTATGCGCGACGCTCTTTTCCGCGCAAGAAAGAATAATCTTCCTTTTATGGTAAGATGCAATGAACCCGCCCTTTGTCAGGACGGACTTGCCCGCGCAGGTGTTATGGCAGAGCTGATGGATATCCCCACCATTCCTGCTTCTGCTGAAACTGTTATGATAGCCCGTGATATAGCTTTGTCCATAGATACCGGCTCACCTGTGCATATTGCTCAGGTAAGCACTGCCGCCTCAGTGGACCTTATAAGACGGGCAAAGGCTGCAGGCGCAAAGATCACTGCATCAACACAGCCCCATTACATCTCTCTTTCAAGCCGTGAGCTGATGGGCTATAATACTTTGGCAAAGCTTGATCCTCCCCTCGGAAACCCCTCCGACATTCAAGCGATCATAGAAGGCATTGCAGACGGCACTATTGACTGCATCTGCTCCGACCACACCCCCGTACCCGATGACCTTAAGCGCAAGTCATTGGTAACAGCACCCTACGGCGCTTCATCGGTAGAGCTTTGCTTCAGTGCGGTGCTGAC
>CAZOSH010000017.1:0-12571 GCA_964582395.1 uncultured Oscillospiraceae bacterium
TTATCCTACATCAGGGGGTATTTTGTCTATTGTCCAATTTTACTGGTTCAGTCCATAATTCCAAGCGGGGGTTTTCATCATCGGTTTATTGCAGGAAGCTCGGGGATCTTTGGGGTATTATTGGGGAAATAATGCAGCTCATAGGTGTAAGAATAAACAACATTTTCAGATGACTTCTTATAGGTCAACACATTACCATACTCGTCATAGGCATACTCTGTTTTGGTTGACTTTCCGTTATTTTTGACCGCCTCTGAAAGTATATTTCCCTTTTCGTCTCGTTCATAAGTGGTGCTCGCTGTTGAACCGTTGCTATAGGAAGTTTCTGTTTTGACGCGCTGACCCTTTTCATTGTAGAAATATGATGTTTGGTAATCCATCTCTCCCGAATTATAGTAAGAAGTAGATGTAAGCATATTGCCGTTTTTGTCATAAGTATAAGTATATTTTCTTGAGCCGGTTTGCTTTATCAGCAACCTTCCCTCATTATCATAGGTATAGGTATGTGACAAGGTTATTTCTCCGGTTTTTTTGTCTTGCCTTATCTCGCTTAGCAAATTACCCATATCATCATATGTGTAGGAGCGCTTTTCGTAAGATGTTTCTTGGCAAATCAGGTTTCCCGCGTTATCGTATGTATAATCTATGATGGTTTTGCTACCGGAATCGGTTTCAAATATACACTGCACCGCTTGACCTTTTTTGTTATATATGTAGGTGAAATCATCCCAAGTTCCGTATGATGTATAATAGGTCACCGTTTGCAGAGTTCCGTCCTTGTTGTAATAATATTCTTCTACTTCGCCTTCAAGGTAATAGACCTTATCGGATACAATATTACCCTGTTCATCAAACTTATAAATGTGCAATCCTTCTCTTACGTACCATCTGAAATAATCCTTGGGAAAGAATACAAAATGGGACATAAACTCTTTTTGCTTTTCTGAGGGGTTTTCGATATTGTAAAGAATAGAATATGCCTTTTCAAAATCGCCCTCATCTATGGCGTCATAAACCGCCTGCGGAACACCTCCTGCCAAAATTACAGGGTCATCGGGTTTAGTGGGTTCGCTTGGTGTATCGGGGGTGGCGGGAGGAGTAACGATATCGGAGGGACTGGTGGGAATATCAGAGGGACTTGTAGGAATATCGGATGGCGTTGCGGGTGTATCGGGCTCGTCGGGCGTCTCAGGCTCAATGGGAGTATCGGGAATTACGGGCGCTTCGGGAGGCAAAATCGAGTAGTCCCAATCCTTTATCTGCTGACAGATGGTAGCATAATCCACATCTACTACCGCGCCATCCCTGAAAAAGCTTTTAGATTTGCTAAAGTCAAAATGCTTTGCTACCTCAGCGTTAAACTCTTCTTCAGTAACGCTTTTGTTTTCAATATAATACAGTGTGATCGAGGTTGTGATCTTCTTGCCGTTTGTATCAAGTGTTTGGATGATATCGTTTTCCTCTCCACCGTCAAACAGAGTGACAAAGCCGTTGTCTGTAAGACGATATACATTGGTGGAATATGAGCCCATATTTCCTTGGCTGTTATACACAAGGCTGCCTGAGGGAATGTATTTTGAGCCGCCTGTGCGTCTTAATTGCTGCCTGAAAAGCTGGTTATTTCGGTAAGAACAAATAATTTCTCCCGTTGCAGAATCGGGTCCGCTTCTGAAAAGCTCGGGGATATTATCGGAATCCACAAAAACCAACGAATAGTCGCATCGGGCAGAGCCATTCCTTTCTGAATCACTGTCTAAAAGCTCTAAATAAGCCACCTTCCACGGCTCAAGACCCTCATAGCTTTCAGGCTCATCGGGCTGCTCGGGGCTTTCAGGCTCATCGGGGATATCGGGCTCTGCGGGAGTATTAGTCTCACTCGGCACAACCGGCTCGTTGGGCTCTGCTGGCGCGTCAGGCTCACTCGGTACCTCGGGCGCGTCGGGTGTTATATCCTCTGCGCTTGGCTCCTTTGTGTCATCGGTGGCGGGAGGGTTGATATCCTTTTGCTCTTCCCCTTCACCGCAGGCGGCAAGGGTCAAAAGAGCGCAAAAACAGAGCATCAGGGCGAGCAGTCGGACAAGGTGGGTCTTCATAGTACCGTTCCTTTCTAATCTCATTTGCGAAGCAAATATTTCGAGTTGCGAAGCAATATATCGAAAATCTCGTAAGAGATTTATATCGACAACCTACAATTCTATTGTAAAAAACTACCATCGGGAATTCAACAACAAAAGAGTAACAAAAAACCGCTTGGATTTCCAAGCGGTTTTTGATTTTAAGTTATTTCTCAGTACAGAGAAGGTCTGAGTACTGCAAATGCGCTGCTTCCGAAGAGCTGTGTCAGCTTGTCGTCAAGGAACTTGACAGCGCTGCTGCCTGTGTGGGATGTGCGGGTCTTTCCGTCAGCGGTAAAGGTCTGTACTCCTCCGTCATAGGTAATGAAGGTGTCATTGCCCATATAGATATAGAGATTGCAATAGCTGCTGAGAGAGGAGAGTGTAGCAGAGGGATTCTCCGTAAAGATAATTACGTCACCGGGCAGTAATGCCTCGGTAGTAAGCTTCTTGATGCGGGGGGTCTCCTTTGCGTCGAACAGACGGCATCCGCCGTAGAGATTGGGAGCAAGCATCTTATATCCTGCGGAGCTTGTAGAGCCTGTCATTTCTACATAGGAAGAGCCGTTGAGCTTAAATATATCGTCCCACAGTTCGTAAATGGAGGTTGCACCGCCAAGAGTGAGGGTGTAGCCTGCCTTGTCGTAGACCTCCTTCATAAGAGCAAAGGAGTTGGTTGAGGTAAAGGAGTAACCCGAGCTGAGCAGACCGGTAATTGTATTGCGCTGAGCGGTTGTAAGTCCCTTGCCTACAACTGTGGTGCAGGTGTTGAGGGTCAGATTTCCTGCAAGAGAGGTGAAGTTAAGCTCTGTTCCGTATGCGGTTGAGCTGTTTACCTGCACGGTGAAGCTGACAGTCTTGGTCTCCCCTGCGCTAAGCGCGATGACCTGAGTCAGACTTCCGTTTACAAGGGTGGTGCCCGAAGGCAGAGCCGATTCAAGGGTAAAGCTGCAGCCGGTGCTTGCAGTGTTGGTGAACTTGAAGGTGATAGTTATCTGCTCTCCTCTGTCTGCAGTAACGCCCACAGGATGGGAGGATGTCTTTTCGATAACCACACCGGGCAGATTGTTGAGTCTATATCCCGCCTGAGTGGTAATGGTCTCATCGGAGTCAAGAGGACGGATGATTGCAAATTGTGCCTTGTTGTAAGCATCGGTGGTGTTAAAGAGGCCTCTTGCATTACTGTTGTTGAGAAGAGTATCATAGATGCTCTCATAAGTGATAGCACCGGTCAATTCCTCAACATCATAGGGCAGGCCTGTGGCGCTTGTGTGGCGAATGCCGTCTATAAAGACGCCGCCGCTGCCTGCTTCACAGTGGATCATCATTCCGTCGCCCAGATAGATCATAGTGTGACCGTCGGTAGGCTTAGAGGGAGAGTTTTCGTTGTAATATGAGTATGCGATCAGGTCGCCGGGCTGAAGAATTGCCTCGAAGTCAGCCATAATTGCCGCCTTTTCAGCATCGGTCTCACTGCGGGTGACCTCGTAGTAATACATTCTGTTGGTTGTATCTGTAACTATATCAATACTTTCTCGGTTGCCCAATGCGGTGCCGATTGCGTGGGTGTATACCGCATTTATAAAGCCTGCGCAGTCAAGGTAGAGGATGTTGTTGGAGGTTGCGACCTCGGGAATTGCGGAGGTGCTTATGCGGACGGTGTCCAAGCCCACAAGAGCGGAGGTATATGACATGGAGAAGGTCTCATACTGTACCCACGCGCCGCGGCGGTCATAAGCGAGAGCTAATTCACGGATAGCATCCATGCCCGAGCGATTTTCAAAGGTAAGTCCCGTCAGATCGAGAACCGAAACGCAGGTCTCATAGTTGGTGCCTGTGCCGTCCCAGTCACATCTGAGAATAAGGGAGTCAGATTCGGGAGTGATCCTGCAGGCGATGTCTACATATCCGTTGGATATTGCTCCGGTGACAGTTCTTCTGTCGGTACCGCATGCAAGCTCTATGGTTGCGTCGGTGGTATAGTCGGTTACGGGGGCAGTTATTCTGAGGGAAAGGAAATATCCGTAGCCGTATTTTCCGTTGGCATAGTCTGCAATGGAGATATTTTTTGCCGAATCGCTCAGCGCGTTGGTATAGCCGCTGTAATTGGAGGCGTATCCGATGCTTCCGCTGATAGTGCGGCTGCTCTTGGTGACATTTGCAAGTTGGTCAACAAGGTTCTTCCCGTATACGGAGGTGTTTTTCAAAAGGGAGATAGTAGGCTGATAAGTATAGCTTGTTTGGGTTATGGTGGCGCTGTTCATCCAGGAGGTATTATATCCGTCCCAAGTATAGCCTGCAATGTCCAGAGCTGTTGAATAATTTGAACCGAGCTTGGTCTGTGCCTCAGCCTCTGTTCCCTTGAAGTACAGACTGCGGATGACCGCTCTTGCACTGCGTGCGTGCTGACCCAAGGTGTAGGTAACATCGTCACCGTTTTCAAGGGTGGGAGAATTGAAATCACTGTAGACGGTTGAGGAAACTCCGCCTACCGTTACGGTGATATAACCGCGGAAAGAAACCGCCTTATTGTAGTTGTCCGAACTTTCATATACAAGGGATACCGAAAAAGCGTTGCTTCCGTTGGAGAGAGGGAAATTTCCCTTTGTATATGTCTCATATACTTCGGAAGAAAGCCATTTTGTGCTGTTAAAGGGAACATTCAAAGCGAAAGTGCCATCTAAAACCAGATTGTTTTTGCCAACTACGCCTAAAAGCATACCGCGTGAATATCCGTCGCCGCTTGCACTTGCGCTTTTGACATCAATGCCTATTGATTCAAGAACCGAAGATTCAACGGTGGTAATAAACTTCAGACCGCTGTTGGTATCTACCTTTGCGCTTGCAGCGCCCAAAGTGTCAACCTTTACCCATACGGCATAAAGGTCGCCGACGATCTCTGCGGTAGGAATTGCGTCGCCTGCTCTATAGAGGGCATTTGTCTTAACGCTATCGGTGCCAAAGTCGCTTACATCCACGATTCCCAGGAAGTTGGTCTCAGTGTATGTGCCCTGCTTTCCGACCAGATCGGAATAATTTACAGTCAAAGTATCGCTGCCTGCAAACTGCAGCATTTCGCCGTTGTGAAGTGCAGTTATGTAATAGGCTGTACCGTCAAGGATGACAATGTTTGTGCCGCTGACACCGAGAGGCTTTGTGCTGTTGTCCACAAACAAGCCGCCTACATTGGTGAGACCGCTTTCGCAGGTTGCAACAGCGGTGGTTGCGTCTTTGGAATAAACACCCACTTTTCCGTTGATGGGAGAGGAGACTTTAAGGGTCATTGCGGAAGAGTCTTTCACATAAATGTTCTCTTCCTGATCACGGGTGGTATTGCGGTTGCCGTATATGTTGATGTCGCCGCCAATGGTAAGAGTGCCTTTCTCCGCCCAGATAGCGCCGTAGCCGGTTGAGTCGGTCATATTTCCTATATTGCCTGTAATAAGACCGTAGGTCAGATTAGCTGTGCCGTTTTCAATATCCATCGCCATACCATAGGTGGAACGGTTGTCGCGGATGGTGGGAATGGAGGTGGACATTCCTGTGGTGTCCTTCAGCATATTGACTGTTCCGCCGTAGATCCAGATAGCGCCGCCGCGGTTGTTGGTTTCTGCCATAGAGCCGTCGCTCTGCTTAAGTCCGCGGGCATTGCCGTAGATCTCGCCGCCGTACATATTGAAGACAGTGAGAGTACGGACTGCAACTGCGCCCTGACCGCCTGACAGATGGTCATATATTGCGCCGCCGTACATATTGAACACGTTATACGCTGTGGAGACAGAGTTTCCCATATTGACAGCGCCGCCGGAGCTTGACTGTGAATAGTTGGCGTGGATATTACCGCCGTACATATTGAGGGTGGAGCCTGCAACGGAGGCAGTACCATCCTGCAGATGAATTGCGCCGCCGCGGTTAGCCGCGGTATTGCCGGTCATTTCACCGCTGTAAATATTCATGGTTGCGCCGTTTACAAGAACAACGCCGCCGCCGTAGGTGCCTACGTTATTGTTAATAGCGCCGCCACTCAGGGTAAGGGTGGACTTGTTTACAAAAACGCCGCCGCCCCAAGAGCCGCTGTTTCCGCCGGTGATAAGAATTCCCTTTTCCAAGGTGACATCTGCACCGCTCTTAAGATAAAGAGCACGAAGTCCCGAAGTTTTGTTTGCGTCCAGGGTGATATTTTCAAAGGTAACTACCGAGTTGGATTCCACCGCAACCATATCATAGGAAGAACCGAGATATCCGTTGGTGGTGAAGGTTGCGCCCGATGCGGCAGAAATGACCACATTATCCCCGCCGCGAATAATATAATTGAAGACGGGAGCAACAGAGCTTGTACCCTGAGTCTGAGTTGCGGGCTTGGTTGCCGCAATGCTCCAGGTGGAGGAAAGCTCAATGCTTGAAGGAACAGTATATATAAGATTATAGTTGCCGTAGTATGTGCCGCCTGTATTGTCGATTCTGTTGTGTATTGAGGGAGCGGCAGAAGAGTCAACAGTCATATTTCCGCTTGTGAGATCCTTCATATACACATTCAAAGTGTTATCGTCGGCAGTTTCATTTTGAAGAATAAAATCGGTGGAGTTAGGCCAACCTGTAGTGGTTGTGATGGAGCCTCCTGTAACGCTTGCGCCCTTTGAATAGTAATAATCAAAGGTGGAGCCGACGGAAAGCATTACATTACCGCCGCTGGTGGCAGCTGTATTGCCTGAGATAGAGCCGCCGTTCATAGTAAAATAAGAAGAATTAAGAGCCACACCGCCGCCCATATTTTCGGTTGCTGTATTGCCGGAGATGGTGCCGCTTTGCATTACAATAGAGGAGTCAATAGCATAAATGCCGCCGCCCTGAAATGCTGCGGTATTGTTATTGATAGTCATACCGCTAAGTGTCAGGTCGCTGCCGGTAACATACACAGCACCGCCGCGGTAAGAGCTGCAGCCCGATATGGTGCAGTCTGAAATAGAAACGGAGCTGTTTTCTGCGTATATCGCACCACCCAAATGGGTTCCGCTTCCGGTTGAGCTACAGTTTGATATAGTACCGCCGTTTATGGTCAGAGCGCCACCATTGACATAGATAGCACCGCCCAAGGAAGCGGTTTTGGTGCCGGTGCTTTCTACCGAGCAGTTGGAAATGGTAACATTGGAAAGATTAGCCTCACCAAAGACAGCTATAGCGCCGCCGTTATTGTTGGTTCGCTTGCCGTTTTTAATGGTAACGCCGTCAAGGTTAAGAACACCGCCGTTGGCATTTACGTAAAATGCGCGCTGGCTGCTGTTTAAGTCAAAGGTTACATTCTGAAATGTGACATTTGCTCTCAAAGCAGTGTTATACTGATAAGCGCCGCTGGTGATGCCTATTTCAAGCATATTGGTGCTTGAAATGGTATAGTTATATCCGTCTGCGCTCTTGATGGTTACATTGCGGGTCGCGGCAGGATAAAAGGACGAATAGGTGGATGTTATATTGCTTGTGAGAATGATGGTATCGATCTCGCCGTTTTTTGCCTGTTCCATTGCGGCCGCAAACTCAGTGCCGCTTGCAACGTTTCTGCTTGTCGCCGATGCAGAAACCGCAAGCAAGCCTACAAGCAATGTAAGCATCGCAACAGTTATTATAAATCTGAAGATTGATTTGTTCTTCATTGATTTGACCTCCATAAAGTGCAAGGGGAAGATGCTTATTTTAAGGAAAATAAGCATCTTCCTATGCTGTTTTATATTTGATTAAAGGATGGGTCCGCTTTCAAAGGAGTAAGCGTCTGCAAGCTTCTTGATCTCGGGAGCAAGGTCTGCATTAACGACATCGGGAACAAGGGCATCAGCAGCCTTCTCACCGGTGATCGCACTGTAAAGCATGCAAGATACAATGTAAGTGCCCTCTACATTGGGATGAGAAATGAAGTTGCCTTCGGTACCGTAGAGCTTCAGACCGTCCTGCATACCCTTAAGGAAAGCGCCGCCGACATTGACAAGCTTGACATTTTCAAGACCCTTGGTTGCGCTCTGTGCGAAATCATAGATTGCCTTGTAATGAGCTTCAGCATTAGTTATAACGCTGTTAAATGCCATTGTTCCGAAGGTTTCGGTGGGATAGGGCTGGTCAACAACGACAAGGATGGTTGCTTTGGGATAATTCTCGCTGAGCCACTTTATAGCGTTAGTAGTCTTGGTTATGTTCTTTTCGATATACATTGTATCGCGGCGACCTGCGTTAATAACGATATATTCGGGAGCGTCAGCTTCAATGACACCCAAGAAACTCTGTACACGAGCGCTTCCGTCCTGCCAGCCGAGGCAGTTGTTTTCGCTGTCAAACTTAAACAGCTCGTAGGTCTCGATACGGTTATAAGGACCGGAGGGATCGGTGGCGTATGCTTCTGTCTGCACTGCATAGTTATCCCAGCCCAGCATTTCGCCTAAGAATCTATCCATATTGTTGAGACCGAGGATACGGTCGCCGATAATTGCTACGCTGGTGAGACCATAGCTGGTATTGAACTTTGCATTGGTAGTAACTACCAAGGTCTTGTTATAGAGAGGTACGGATACAAAGAGGTAGCCGCCGTCTTTGTTACGCCATACGCTTGCGTTGCTGTCTTCCATAGCCTTGTTATCCCAAGAAGGAATATACCAGCCGCCTTCTTCGATGAGATCGTCGTCACGCATATATCCGAAATCGAGAGAAGCGATCTCATAGGTCTTTTCTTTAAAAATGACCTTGTCAAAAGAGTCGAAGCTTATATCAGCATGAACGCCTGAAAAAGCAGTTTTTTCGGGGGTGTTCTTAAGCTTGGGGGTATCACCTGTTACATCAAGCTCAAAGGTTGCTCCTAAAAACTCCCAGGGAGCGCCGTCAAGAGCAAGCTCTTCCCAAGAAAGCTGATAGAACTTTTCGCGGGTAAGTCCGTCGATTGAATATGCAGCAACCTGAACGAAGCCCTCTTCACAACTTCTGCCTCGTCTGCTTTCTGCATCTGCGCCTACAATGGCAGGAACCAGTGTGTAGGTGTCGGTCATATCCAAAACACCGATAAAGGTGCCTTCGGGTGCATCGTGGGGGTTAACTGCGGGTGTTTCGGGAACTACGGGCTCGTCGGGGACATTGGGTGTTCCTGCTGTGGGTTCTTCACCGCAAGCGGCTGTAAGCAGCATAATGCCGCAAAGGGACATTAAAAGAACAAGCTTTAAAAGTGATTTCATAGTTTTCATATTGATCCTCCTTTACCCATCAGTTGCCCATAGAAGGTCTGATCACAGCGAAGAAGCTGCTGCCGTAAAGCTGAGTCAGCTCGTCGTCGAGGAACTTTTCTTCGCCGCCGTAAGCGTGTGCGGTACGGGTTACACCATCTGCCTGGAAGGTCTTAACACCGTTGTCATAGGTTGCAAAGGTGTTATCACCGAGATAGATGTAAAGATCTGTCTTCTCCAGAGCCTGAGCGGGAGTGGTGAAAGCATCACCTGCAAAGATGAAGATGTCACCAATGTTAAGGGGAACGGTGGTAACCTTAACGGCACGACGCTCGTGGTTAAGTCCCTGCAGATAAAGTCTCATTCCGCCGTACTGACCGGGAACCAGCATACGATAGCCGGGAGTGGTCTGGTCGGGATTAAGATCCATAAATCTGTTTTCGTATGTGAGAATTGTTATATCCTCGATAAGATCCTTAATGCTCTTCGCATCGCCCAGAGGAATGGTCATTCCTGCCTTGGCATATGCTTCGACCATCAGATCGAAATCATTGGTTGCGGTGAAGGTAGCATTTTTGAAAGCGTCGGCAAAAGCCTTCTGCTGATCGTCGGTGAGAGTCTTTCTTACCGATACAAACTGGGTGGGAATATTCATTCCGCAAACGGTGGTTTCAAACTCAAGTTCTGTGTCATAAGCGGTGTCAGCATTTACCTTGACTGTGTAGCTGAAGCTCTTGCTTTCGCCGGGTTTGAGCACATAGTCAAAATTGTTCTCGCCCGATACAAGGGTGGTTCCCTCGGGAATTGTGGAAAGAACAGCCAAAGTCTTCTCTTCAGCGCTCTTGTTGGTGAAGTTGATGGTAATGGTGATCTCCTGTCCCTTGTCAGCGGTCTTGCCGAAGGGGTGGGAGGAAAGCTTTTCGATAACAACGCCGGAAAGCTTCCCTGCGCGGATCTTTGCATCTTCAACCACTTCATACTCACCATCGAGAGGACGAATGATAGCAAAGCGGCTCTTGGTCATCAGATCACGAGCGTGGGAGGGCATAAGCAGAGTGTCATAGATGCTGTCAAAATCGATAGCGCCGCCTATATCCTCGGTATCATAGGACTTGCCGGTGCTGCTCTTGTGGTAGTTGCCGTCGATGAAGACTTCACCTGCACAGTGAGCCATAATTCCGTTGCCGATATAGATCATAGTATGACCGTCGGTGTCAACGCTTGTGCCGTTGTAATATGCGTACACAATAACGTCGCCGGGCTCCAAAATATCTACGAAATCCTTGTAGATAGCAGCCTTTTCAGCCTGAGATTCCTTAAAGGTGGGCTCGTAGTAGAGAACTCTCTGTGCTGTATTGTGGACAATATCGATACTCTCTTTGTTTTGGAAGTCATAGCCGATAGAATTGATGGTGGCAGCGTTGATAAAGCCTGCGCAGTCAAGATAAACGATGTTATCTCTTGTTGCCATCTCGGCGGTTGCATATGCATTATGACGAACTTCACCTGTTCCGCTCTTATCAGCATCGCGGGAGATGGAGAAGGTCTCATACTGGATCCATTCCTGACGGTTGTCAAGAGCAAGAATGGTCTCGTGGAGAATGTCGAAATCCTGTCTTGACTTGCACTCAACGCCCTTCATAGAAATGACATTGTTGTATGTAGCAAAAGCTTCGCCCTCGCCATCCCAGTCGGTAGTGAAGATCAGGTCATCACATTCGCCGGTCAGACGGCAGACCAGAGCCAGCTTGCCATCCTTAAAGTCAGCGCCGGTAAAGGAGCGCTTGTCGGTGCCGGAAATAAGCTCGATCTTAGAATCGGCAGAGACTGTTGCATCCTTGGGAGCAGCGATCTCAAAGGCAATAAAATGACCATAGCCATACTTGCCCTCTGCATATTCGGTAAAATACATCTTGCCTTCAAGGTCGCCCTGTGCTGCGGTGTATCCGCTGTACTGAGCAACATAAGGCAGAACGCCTGAAGCCTTATTGTTCTTTATTGTCACATCGGACATAAAGGTGGATACGTCCTTGCCGTACACCTCGCCGCTTGTGATAGCTGTGATAACGGCGGCATCCTTGGGCACATTTACGGTTTCGGACTGAGCGGGAGTCTTTTCGTCTCCGCAGCCTGCGAATACGCATGCGACCATAAGCAATGCCATAACGAGTACAATTGCTTTTTTCATAGTTTGATCTCCTTCCTATAGTAAACAAAACTATACTGACTCCATTTTACAAAAAAGGGGTATCAAATACAAGAGTTACAATATGGGAAAAACTAATATTATAACTTTTTTGGCGTATTTTATAATAATGATAATATTATATAACGATATTATAATACAAACATAGCCGCAAAAAAAATACAATTTGACAAAAAAGTAAAAAACTTCCCGAAGCCATCTGATGATTTCGGGAAGTTTGACTAATTATTTATCCTTTTTTTCTTTGGGCTGCTTGATCTTGCTCAGCTGTTTGTTAAGGTCGAGCAGGTCTTCCTTGGTGAACTTTGCATCCATCATTCCACCTGCCAGAGTGAGCAGACGCAGAACCGTAAAGCCGTTCATCATACTCATCATTTCGGGTGTCACATCAAAGCCTGCAGCCTGCTTCTTTTCGCCCTTCTTGCCGCCGCCGAGCATACTGCCCATCAGCTTCATAAAGATAAGCTTGCCGCGTACTGTGGAGATAACATCGCCCATCTTGGAGTTAAGGGACAGGTATCCGGGCTTTTCCTCAATGTCAAACCAGTTAAGGATTGCGCCCTGCTCTTTAAGACGATACTCCTCGTTGAAGGTGTCAACCTTGCGGATCTTGCTCTCGTCGGTGTATTCACCGGCAACAGCCTTCAGCTCGGTCTCGCCCACATTGGGAACACCGAAATAGAAGAAATGATCTTCTGCAGCCTTCTTGCCTACAGATACTCCGTTGGCAAACAGCTCGACCTCGGGCATATTGGAGTAGACGGTAACCTTGGTCACATCCTCAACGCGGTCTATATAGCGCTTGGAGCAGATGTGAACAAACTTCTCATCGCTGAGCCATGCCTTGTATGCATAGAAGGAATCCTTCTTATACTTTCTGTCAAAGGTTACAAGACCCTTGTGGTTCTGTCCGTTTTCGCCGCCCTCGTTACGAGCATCAGCGCCGAAGTCAAACATATTCCATACGTGGGTTGCCCACATATACTTGCGGGTGAAGAACTGCTTGATAAGCTCCTCGTGATAATATGCCTGATATTCTTCGGTGTAGTCGCCCTGCA
>CAZOSH010000018.1:0-12263 GCA_964582395.1 uncultured Oscillospiraceae bacterium
ATTGAGGAATCCTGCAATGGCTCTCAGCTTGCGGCCGACCTCGGGGGTAGAACCGTTTGCTGCGTAATAAGAGTTGATTGCATCTCTTACCTGCTTGCTGTCGCTTTCGGTCAGTTCGGGAATGTTGAGGGGATTTCCGTTGTATGTTCCGTCACCGTAGATTATCTCATCCACCGTCTTTGAAATAACCTCAGACTCCATTGCCAGACTTACCAATTCTCCGGCAGAAACACTGATCTTGCCTTCTTCGCCACCTGCTGCGAAAAGATTTACCGCGCCTGCGTTATAGCTGTTCATAACAAGCTGGAACATCTTGTCTATTGCTTCGGCTTCCTTCTCAAACTGCTCTGCATCGTTAGTATCACTGACATTGTAGTCACCCATATGATCAAACATCGTGCTGACCGCATTGGAGACTGCCTCGGCATTCTTTTCGGGAACGCCGTAGTTTTTCATCATTTCGGGAGTTGCCATAGTGCCGAGGACCTCTGCACTGTCGGGAGTAATATTTTCGATCATTCCCTTGGTGGCATCCATCTTTTCTTCGCTTGTCTTGGTCTCATCGGAAGCACTGGTAATAGCGTTAAGTGTGCCGGAAATAGCATTAGTTGCGTGGCTGTAATCGAAATCGTCCTTGCTTGCCTTTTCATTGATGCTCTCTGCAACTTTGGTTGCATCGCTGACCGAAACGCCCAAAGAACCGGAGACCTTGTTAGACTGCAGAATACCTGTCAGAAGCTGTCCTGCTGCCTGCTGACCGATAGAGGTTGTTTTACTTACACCATCAAGCAACTGTCCTGCACCCGTTACAAGCTGAGAAACCGCATCCTTATTCATCTCGACGCCTGTAAAGCTGTTCACCGCATCGACGACCAGCGACTGAATTGCCTCTGCCTCGGCATCAATATCCTCACAATCCGCATAAGTGCCTATAGAAGAAACAATGCTCTCTACCGTAACTCTGCTTGACTCCATAGTCTTGGGAGAAGAAAGTGTGGCGCCGCCGCCGAAGTTTTTGCCTTCAGCGCCGCTCTTATATGCCGCAGAATTCTTGTAGTCTGCTGCAGTATAATTCTTCAGCATTCTGCCGTTGACAATGAGTTTTCCGTCAGCATCTATAACAACATCAAATTCCTTGGTTCCTTCCTGCTTCTCTGTGCCGTTAAGAAGTACACCCTTTGCGGAAGCGGTTGCATTCATCAGCTTTGCTTCACCGTAAACCTTGGATGTGGTGCCACTCTGCTTGTTATTCTCTGCTGCCAGAGCGTAAATGATAAAGAACTCTTCAACATCCTCGGCGGATACACTCTCAACGCCGCCTAAGTCTTCAACGATGCCCACCGCAATATTCTTTGCAGCCTCTACATCTACTTCAACGCCGTAATCGTCAAGAACGGTTTCCATCTTTTTGGAAAGGAACTCGGCCTTTTCTTCAGCAGTCAAAGTGCTTCCCTCGCCTACTGCAAGGGCAACATCGTTCATCAGATTATTATAGTTTTCTTCGGCATTTTCCGGCAGGTCGAAGACCTGTGCAATAGCTCTCAGGCTAAGCGCTGTGATCTCATCTGCCAAAGGAGCCATTCTCTTATTGGCATTGACCGTCTTGACCAGCTTTGCGATGATGTCCTTTTCGCCCATTTCGGTCATGACCTTGACATAATCCACATCCCTGCCGAGTATTCCGCTTTCGCAGATAATACCGAAAACATCCAGCATTGTGGTCATATCGGCAATAAGGGTAGTCTCATCGGAGGTCTTGAAGACATCGACCATTTTGTCCATAACAGGAGCAAAAAGTGTTCCCGCGTCGGGCTTGCCTACGCCCATAAAGGTCTCGCCCTCTGCCCATTTGCCCGCTGCGGTGCTAAGCAGACCCGCCAGCGCGCTCTTAAGCACGGGTGAAGAATCCAATACATCAATAACATCATGAAGAGCCTTTATCTGCTCCTCGTTGTAATCAGCTATGCTTCCCTTGAGCACCGATACCTTTGAGGTAATAGCCGCTACCGTCTTAAGCTCATCCTTAAGATAGGTCTTTTCACCGTCTATCTTTGTGCTTGCAAGCTGATCGTACAGAGCGCCGCAACCAATAGATTCGAGCAGGCCCAATGCGGAGTCATTCTTTGCGTCGCCGATTATTTCAGCAGTACCCTCGGGCAGAGAATCTTCTATTCCCGAAGAAGCGATAACATTAATAGTTCCAACAAAGGGAGTCAGCACCATAACAGCAACAAGAACGCCGCAAACAATGCTCACACCCAGACCGCCGAGACGACTGGCTGTACTCTTTTTTTCAAGCCACTGAGGAATCTTTTTGAAGATGATTCCACAAATGATGCCAAATACGATGGAAAGCGCAATAAATGCCACTGCAAAGAACAGGGGCGCTATAAGCACTGCTGCATATATTGAAACAGCGCCGTCCACTTCCGAAATTGCAAACAGCTCTGCAGCAGCAGATCCGCTGAGCAAGCTATGCAGCACATCGGATATCTTTATGGTAATTACAGAATAGGGCTTGCAGAGCATTGCAGTCATAAGAAAAGCACCCACCGCCGAAAAAATTACGGCAACAAGGCTTCCTACGCTCTTTTGCAGACCGCGGACAAGTCCTTTAGCAATATTGACAGCAAGAATGATA
Organism: uncultured Oscillospiraceae bacterium; assembly: GCA_964582395.1. Lineage (GTDB taxonomy): Bacteria > Bacillota > Clostridia > Oscillospirales > Butyricicoccaceae > RGIG3513. Next base: position 2,642 of record CAZOSH010000018.1, read on the forward strand.
AGTGCTACCAATACCAACCCTAAAGAAATGTAACCGAACATTATAAGACCTTCTCTCTTAATTTTATGGGCATACATCCACCAATCACATATAATACCATATTATTATTTTTTTGTCCATATGTGTATGGCAATGTATACATCTTTGTGCTAAAATGACAAAAAGAGGTGATATTATGGATATTTCTTTAAACTATATATCCTGCGGAAAGGGCGATGCGCTGATACTTCTCCACGGCAACGGGGAAAACCTTGGCTATTTTTCCAATCAGGTGGACTTTTTTGCCAAAGACTACACAGTATATGCAGTTGATACCCGCGGTCACGGTGACTCTCCCCGAGGCAACGCAGGGTTTACCCTTTCACAGTTTGCCGATGACCTGTTAGGCTTTATGGATGAACACAGCATAGAAAAGGCGCATCTTTTGGGCTTTTCCGACGGCGGAAACATCGCGCTTATTTTTGCCCTCCGTTATCCCGAAAGGGTGGGCAAACTTATTCTCAACGGAGCAAATCTTTTCCCCGAGGGGCTGGAGCCAAATATTTTGGAAGAAATAAAGACCGAATATGCCAAAGCACTTGCATCCGATGAGGAGGGCGCCGCGCAAAGCGCCGAACTGCTTGCCCTTATGGTCAACGAGCCCCAAATAAAGCCTGAAGCCTTGTCCGCTTTAAAGTGCAAGACACTTGTTATTGCCGGCACAAAAGATATGATAAGCGAAAACCACACCCGCCTTATCGCACAAAGCATACCAAACTCAAAGTTGGTATTGATTGAGGGCGGTCATTTCATTGCCGTCAGCCAATACAAACGCTTCAACAGTGCGGTATATGATTTCTTAAACGAATAGATTAAAAATGCGATGGAAATAAACTTCCATCGCATTTGTTTTTATTCAACTACTGCACCGAGGGCGTTTTGTCTTTTCAACCTTCCCGACACAATCATAAAATAGATAAACTCAATTATCAATGTCGCTGCCCAGGAGATTATATATGAGAAATACAAACTTTCAATAGAATGGAATTGCTCCATACGGAAAATTGTGAAAACCCATACAAGACGGACACCGCACACACCTGCTATGGTGATTATCATGGCTGAAATGGATTTTCCGGTGCCTCTCAGAGAACCGGTCATAACATCCATTGCTCCGCAGACGAAATAGGGCACGGCAAGGAACAGCATTCTGGTCATTCCGTAGCCGATAGCTTCTGCCGAATCGGTAATATATATTTTCAGCAGTTGAGGTCCTGCAAGGTAGGCGGCATTGCCGAACACCAGTCCTGCTACTGTTACGCATCCCAGACAGGTCCACATGATCTTGCGCAGTCTGCCGTAATTGCGAGCGCCCATATTCTGCCCCATAAAGTTCAGCGCCGTTTGCTGGAATGAGTTCATTATAGACCAAACAAAAGCCTCAATATTTGCCGCCGCTGCATTACCGCGCATGACGATATCGCCGAAGGAGTTTATAGAGGACTGAATAATAACATTTGATATGGAGAAAAGCGAGCCCTGAATACCTGCTGGAATTCCAATGGTCAACATCTTCATAAACTGCTCTTTATGTATTTTCAGATCCTTTATAACAAGACGGCAAGCATCTTCTCTTTTCATCAGCGCCATAACAACAAGCACTGCTGAAACGGTCTGGGATATGGCAGTAGCCAAGGCGACACCATCAACGTCCATATGGAACGTAATAACAAAAATAAGATTTAAGATCACATTGATAATTCCGGCGCAGGCAAGAAAATAAAGAGGGCGCTTACTGTCGCCTACCGCACGGAGAATAGCCGCGCCGAAATTATATACAAGCATTGAGATAGCACCGCAAAAATATATTCGCATATATTTTGCAGACAGATCAATGACATTTTCCGGTGTGCCCATCCACGACAGAAAAGTCCTGCTGAAAACAACACCGACTATCGTTACGAAAATACCTCCCAATACGGCAAAAAGCATAGAGGTATGTACCGTTTTGCGTGTATCTTCATAATCCTGTGCGCCGACGGCATGGGCTACTCTTACACCTCCGCCCACCGACAGTCCGATGAACATATTTACTATAAGATTGGTAATAGATCCGGTATTTCCTACCGCCGCCATTGCAATACTTCCGATATCGCTGTACCGGCTGACCACTATAAGGTCTGCGGCATTGAACAGAAGTTGCAGCAGACTTGTCAGAATTATGGGAATAGTAAAGACCAGTACATTTTTCAGCAACGGTCCTTTGACCATATCCACATCAAATCTTCTCATAATTCCCTCCTGATATGAATGAAACGAAAAAAGAACCCTGAGCTTACCGCTTTTGCGGTAAACTCAAGGCAAAATATTATATTTTTTCGGGTTCGGGATAATCTACACCGAATGTCTCAACGGTGACTTTGCTCATTCTCTGTGCTCTGAAAGGCTTATCCCTTCCGTCACGGTCAACCGACACGATCTCGTCGGCAGTTTCCATGCCTTCGATAACCTTACCGAAAGCGGCATACTGACCATCAAGATGCGGTGCCTTTTCAACCATAATAAAGAACTGGCTTCCTGCCGAGTCGGGCATCATAGAGCGCGCCATAGACAAAACGCCGCGATCGTGAGCCAAGTTATTCTCAAAGCCGTTACGCTTGAACTCGCCCTTTATGCTGTAGTTAGGACCACCCATACCCATTCCCATGGGACAGCCGCCCTGGATCATAAAACCGGGAATTACACGATGGAAGATGAGGCCGTCATAAAAGCCCTTCTTTATCAGTGAAATGAAGTTATTTACCGTATTGGGTGCAACTTCGGGATAAAGCTCGGCAACTATTTTGCCGCCGCGCTCCATTTCTATTGTTACTATAGGATTCTGTGCCATAATCAAATCTCTCCTTTATCAAAAGGGGTTATTCCCCTACTCTAAAGGATTATATCACAGCGTTTTGCAAATTGCTATACCTGCGGCAATATTATTTTAACAAATCATCGGTAAGCTGTATTACCAACGGCGCAATCTTTTCCCTTTCTTTGCTTACCACCTTAACATAAACGGGATAAGCCAAGCCCGAAATTGCCGCTCCCGCTACTCCTGCCCCAATGCCGAGCACAAATTGACTCCACACAAGGCAAAGGCACATTCCCGTGCCGAAAACAAGAGTGCCTGTAATACCAAGCACCAACGAAGCAATATTAGCCTTTGCGGTTGCTCCGCTGTCAAGGCGGCGGAGCTGATCCATTTTATCCTCCTGACGAGGTATGTATTTTTCTCTTATTCTTTTTATCTCTGCCTGCTCTTTGGCAGAGTAATTATACTCAAAGGATCTGTTTTCCATCTTAGTTTTCTCCCCATTTTTGCAATTCTTTAGTGGAACGGATTATCATATAGGATGCCATTGTCAAAACAAGTATGCATACCACTCCGCCGGTGGCTGCGGTTATTATCTGCCTGAAAAGCACCGTCTCATCGTCTCCGAAGGCGGTAAGCATAGAGGTCTCCAACGAAAGCACCGAGACAAGCGCCGAGGTAAGGCTTATTGCCTTTGCCGCCGAAAGCAAGGGGCTTTCGTATTTGCGGTATTTTACTATATTTATTATCGCCAAGCTCACCGAAGTAAAGGTATATGTCGCCATTGCAATGGTTACTATCTCACCGTGCTCGAAGCCTCTGTTCTGATGCACGATATACGCCACTATAACGGCAAGGGTAATATTCATTGCCACAAGCAATGCGCCGCAGAAGCGGTAACGCCTCCACTCGGCTTGCTTTTCCTGTCCCGCCTTTATACGCAAGGTGTCTTTGAGCAAAAAGAAGCGCATAATTGCCAAAAGAGCATAATATCCGCACAGAGCGTAAAACCACACCGAGTGGTAATAAAAGCCCATTCCCAACTGAAACAGCGCATAGGCTGTATTCATTGCCACCGAGCCGTAAAGCGAAAGTTTGACACGCAGCCGAGCATCGGAAGAATAAAGCTGAATGTATTTGTTTTCCTGTTTAAACGCCTTCAGCCTTTTATATGCCCTCGGTGAAATAAAGCAAACACAGGTAAGGGAGTATGCCGAAAAGAAATAAGCAAAATATGCCACATACTCCACGGCATCCTCATAAGCAAAGGAATAAATAAGCAATACCGCCGACACCACCGCCATAACTGCCACCAAGGGCAATGGCAGGCAGAAAAGCCTATTCAACACTTTTTTCAGCTTCTCCAAGTTTCTCTCTCCTCATTTTCACAGTGAAAGTTGAGCCTTTCCCCACCTGACTTTCAACCGAAATATCACATTCGGTCAGATCGACCACTCTTTTTACCAAGGCAAGGCCCAAGCCGTTGCCCTGTGTTGCGTGAGATGTATCTCCCTGATAAAACTTGTCAAATATATGAGCGCCCACATCTCGGGAGATTCCGCAGCCGGTGTCAATTACCCTGACGATTGCAGTGTCACCCTCGGTTTTAAGCTGCAAAGTCACCTGCCCACCCTCGGGGGTAAACTTAAATGCATTGGAAAAAAGATTATTCCACACAAGGCTGAGCATCTCTCTGTCGGAGGAAACAACTACATTTTCGTCTATATCGGTCTCTATGGAAATGTTTTTGCTCTCCCATATTTCCTCAAAGGCAATAAAGCACTCGCAAAGCTGCTCCCCCAAGTCAAAGGGCTGCTTTTGAGGAGCGATCTGCTGATTTTCAAGTTTATTAAGCTTTAATATATTTGAAATAAGGTCGGCAAGCCTTTTTGATGCCGCCGAGATCGCCTTGGCATATTCTTCCCTTTGCCCATCGGTTAAACTGGGATCTTGCAGCATAGTGGCATAATTCTGCATAACTGCCAAGGGTGTTTTAAGCTCGTGGGAAACATTTGCGATGAAATCGGTACGCAGTGTTTCTGTGCCCGAAAGCTCCTCCGCCATTTTATTAAAGCAATCAATAATAGGGTTAAAGCTGTCGTCGCCCATCGTGCCCTTCATGGGCTCAATACGCACCGAAAAATCACCCTGCATTATCTTATCTGCCGCGTCGGTTATCCTCTTAATGGGACGGGCTACCGAAAATCGGCGGCGAAGCAGATCTATAAGGGTAAATATCAATGACAGCCCAACCACGTTTACTAGTGTAAGCTTTGCTGCGCGGTTTATGTCCTGCTCGGTAAACTCAAAGCCCAAGCTGTCCGATAATGTGCTAACAAAAAGCATAGTACAGCAGGTGATTATAAATGCCACCAGCAAGAAGATCACAATATAATGATTTACCGCCTTTAGCACCGACCGGTATCTTCCCTCTTTTTTCATTTGATTACCGCCTTATATCCAAGTCCGTGAACGGTGACTATCTCAAAAGCGTCACAGTCCGAAAGCTTTGATCTAAGCTTGGTCATATACACATCAACGGTACGGGGTCCCGATGCGGTGTCGGCATCCCAAAACTCATCCATAAGCTGACTGCGGGTGAAGGTCTTTTTAGGATAGGAAAGCAGCTTATACAACAGGCTGAACTCGCGGTTTGTAAGGGGCAATTCGTCATCACCGAGATACGCGGTATGCTCATCGGCATCCATTACAAAATTACCCACCGTCAGCTTGCGGGAAGCGGCTATCTTTGCACGACGCAGCAGCGCGCCAATGCGCAGAAACAGCTCATCAAGGTCAATGGGCTTGACCATATAATCATCGATTCCCACCCTATAGCCCCGCTGCTTTGCGGCAAAGTCATCACGGGCGGTCATAAACAGAATGGGGATATTCTTATCCAATTCGCGGACACTTTTGACAAACTCAAAGCCGTCAATATTGGGCATCATAATGTCCGATACTATCAGGTCAAAAACATTCTCATACATGGCATCAAATGCCTCCTCGGCAGAAAGGCAGCCTACCGCCTCATAACCGCTTTGGCTCAAAAATGAGCATACCGAACGGTTAAGCTCTCTGTCGTCTTCAACAATAAGTATCTTAAACATCAAGACTTCCTCCCTGCTTTTTGACATATCTGCCATCTTAATTATATACTATATCGCCCAAATGTTAAAGTTTTGTTTCTGTTTGGGACTTTACAGCAAAAAAGAGCGGCAAGTCTGCCGCTCTTTTTAAAGCATTGGTGCAAATATTCTGACCACCGAGCGGATAAACCGCTGCAGCAGATTGGTTTTGAGCATATCGGGGGTCACTTCGATGCATTTTTCAAGAGTTGCATCCATATCGGCTTTCAGCGCCTTTATGGACTGGGTGCGATACATCCACACACCGTTTTCAAAATGATGGACAAGGCTTCTGTAATCAAGATTGATAGTTCCTATCATTCCGTATTTCCCGTCGGCAAGGTAGGATTTTGCGTGAATAAATCCCGGCTCATATTCATAAATACGCACACCCGATGCCATAAGTCGGGGATAAAAGCTCTTTGTCATAGCGAATATCAGCTTTTTATCGGGAATATGGGGAACGATTATCCGCACATCCACACCCCTGAGCGCCGCATTTTCGATGCTTTGACAAAGGTCATTGTCTATGATCAAATAAGGTGTTGTCATATAGACATACTCATTTGCCGATGCCAGCATATTCTGAATAACACTCTTTCCCACCCTGCGTTTGTAGATAGGTCGAGGACCGTCGCCGAATGGAATGATATATCCCCCTTCGCTGATATTCTGCTTGGGGTAGCAATCGGTATTGACAGGGGGCAATTCCTTCACATTTATGCCGAAATCTATGATAAACAGCTTGGTCAGTTCCCAGACCGCTTCGCCTTCAAGGCGGATGGCGGTGTCTTTCCAATGTCCGTATTTTTCTATCTCGTTGATATACTCATCGGCAATATTGATGCCGCCGGTATATCCGATCTTGCCGTCGATCACGATTATCTTTCGGTGACTGCGGTTGTTAAACTCACTGTCGGCGCTGCCGCGAAGTCTTGAAAAGGGTGTCGCCTTGATACCGTAGTCTCTCAGCTCCTTGGAATAGCTGCCCGGCAAGGTTGCCATACAACCGATATCGTCATAAAGCACCCGCACATCCACTCCCGCAGCCACCTTTTCCTTGAGTATTTCTAAAACCGAATCCCAAAATCGTCCCTTTTCGATAATAAACGACTCAATAAAAATAAACTTCTGTGCCTGCTTAAGGTCGGGAATCAGCCGCGCAAACATATCCTCGCCCAAGGGGAAATACTCCTGCTTTGTATCGGTAAACAGATGGGCCTCGGCTATCTGACAAAGCATTTTTGCCTGACTGCAGGCAACGGCATCCTCCTCGTGCAGCTTTTTAAAAATATCCTTATCATCCTTTTTATAGGCGCTGTTTTTAAGGTTTTCCAGCTTGCGGATGAACTTATTTTTCAGCTTTCGGGAATAGAAGAGAAAATACAGCATAAAGCCCGCAACAGGCACGATCAGCACGAAAAGCAGCCAAGGCACCTTGTAGTCGGGGTTATCGTCGGAGGCAATTATCCTGATAACGCAGAATATCTCGGTGAGCCAGGCGGCAAGATAAAACAAGGGCACATAATAGCACAAAGCCACCACAATGCCGATTATGGCAGTCACTTCAAGCAAGGCAAACAAGACGGCAATGATATACCTGATGGAAATATAATTTATCTGCCGCTCTATCAGTTTTCCTTCAACGTGATATTGTATCGTCTTTTTCATTTTGCCACTTCCCCGATCGAGTTTTTAAAGTGCGGAAAAGCGAGGCGGTGCAAACGCGCCGTCCCGCTGTTTTTATTTCTTTACCTTTGCCGCCTCAAAACGGGCATCAGCCTCTGCCTTGCGCGCATTTGCCTGAGCGATCTGATCTTCACGCTCTGCCTGCATCTTTGCGTTTCTTTCGGCAGGACTCATATGAGCATCGTCCCAGCTCTTTTTTGCGTCAGCCTTTGCCTTTGCAAAGGTGTTGCTGCCTCTGTTTTCTTCGAAGTTTGCCTTTGCTTCAGCCTTGGCGGCGGCAAAGTTTGCCTTATCCACTTGGTGCTGCGCCTTTGCGCTTTCCTTCATATCTGCAAATGCTTTCTTAAAGAACTCACCCATTTTATTCACCTTAACCTTTCATTATTTCATCGCTGAGAGCGATAATTCTGCTTGCGTACTTTTTGCGACGGGAAGAAAGCATTCCCTTATAGATGGGATAATTGATAATTGCCAAGCCAAGACCCACAACACCGATGATGATTCCGGGAATCATACCGTTTTCAACACCGACAGCACTGCCGATATCTGTCATGACCAAGCTCATACCGCTGCCCATAATGATGGCTGCCAGACTGCCGAAAATATAAGCAAACACATTTGCGGGGCGCTTGACCTGCTTGTCAAGGTCCTTGAGTGCTTCAAGCTGTGTGCTTTCCTTTGCGATGTACTGGGTGCGTATCTTCTGCACCAAAAACTCTTTGTCTGTTGTATTCATTTTTAAAACCTCTCTTTATTGTTTCATTTTATGACTTCATTATAATGATCGGATATTGTCAATTTGATTAACTTTTGTTTCTGAAATGTTAATTTGTATTTTTTTGCCGTCAATTTCGTCGGCAAGCTGCAATATCTGCGGCGTAAGCTCGGTCTTTACCCGTTTTGATATTTTGCGGTAGAGGGGATACGCAATGGCAATGGGGAAAATCGAAATAACCATAATCACCGCTGCGAAAGCAATTCCGCCTCCGATTACCCCGCCTGCCATACAGAAGCCTGTTCCGAAGAGCAGAAAACCAACCATTCCCACGGTCAGTGATTCAAGCATTCCCGCATCCTGCGCGCGGCGATCAAGTCTTTTAAGCCTTTCCAGCTTGCTCTCCTCACGGGGGAGATACTTGCTTCTTATCTCCTGAATCTCCTTGGCATCTCTTGCCGAATAGCTGTAAGAGAATGTCATTTGTCGCTCTGATCCCCGTCTGTATTATCTTCGCCTCTGAGACGCTTTTTGGTGTCCTCAACACTCTCGCCCTCTTTGGAGAATACCTTTTCGATTATCTTGTCATTGACCTTATTAAAGCCGGTAACCACTCCGTCTTCTATCTTCTTATAGCCGCCGACTACACCGTCCTCGATCTTTTTGTAGCCTTCTACAACCTTTTCTGCGATCTTTTCATTTGCCTGCTGAAACTTAGACATTTTTGTTATCTCCTTTGTTTTTTCATTTTATGTCTGTATTTTAGCCCGGCCTTGTTTAAAAAGTTTTTTAGAAATGTTTTAGTTTTGTTAAAATGAAAAAGTTTTTTAAAAAATAGCGCATTACTCGTAATCAACAAGTAATGCGCAAAGTTATTTTTTCAACCATCCTATATAGCCCGCGATACTCACGATCGCTAAAGGGAACGCAACCAACCAGAATATCAGCGGATGCTCCATAAGCAAATATCCGCCTCCGCCAAGAATAACAATCGCCCAAAAAAGCACACCGACACATCTCCCCTCTTGTCTGCCTTACTCGCCCCTGATTACCGAAAGGAGCATTGCCATACATTCAAAAACACCCACTGCAATAAAAGCGTAAACCATAACATCTTCTCCTTTTTTTAATATTTAAGGTTATTTATCTCTCTGTTATGGCTAGCTTAAATGATAAAGTGAAGTTAGGTTAAATAGCTTAAGTGTACTTGAAAAATTCACATCAGCGTAATTTTGTGGCTTTTAGGAGTGTGCA
>CAZOSH010000019.1:0-12012 GCA_964582395.1 uncultured Oscillospiraceae bacterium
CAATGGTTATCTCCTGCTTATTGAAGGCGGCATTGGAAAGCTTGTCGATCTCTTCTTTGCTCTTAAGGCCGAGAGCATAGAGTGTCATATCGTCGATCTCGTTATTCTCGTCTACGACCAATACTATCTCGTTATACTCATTGGGCCAACTGCCGTAGATGAGGTCATACTGCTTTTCGATCAGCGGATTGATAAGCTCGCCGTTTTTGCCGGGGAGCATTTCCTGCCACAGAGTTGCGCCCATTCCCATTCCGCCCATACCTGCCATGGACATACTTGTCATTCCGAAGCTTTCGCCCATATTCATCATTCCGGAGAGGTCCATTCCGAAATACTCAATGAGCAGCTCTTGAAGCAGAACGCTTGTATCGGAGCGGATGATGGTGCCGTCGGGGGCTTTGGTATAGATGAGGATATCCATATCATAGGTGTACTGCACACCGCTGACCGAGGTGGACAGCTTGCTGTCGGTTTTGGCTATCTCAGCCTCCACATATTCCTTGAAGTATTTAAGGTCGTTTTCGGTGGCTTCGGCGGTATTGAGGGCGTCTATCAGGTTGTAGATCATGGTCTTTTGATAAACAGCATCCTTATCGTGCTTGCCGTTGGACTCGACATTGCCCATAAAAGTGGAAAGCAGCGAGCCCATATCCATATGTTGAGCCTCTAAGGTCAGGGGGTAAGAAGAAAGGGTGTCTTCCTGTACTGCGTCTATATAGTTAGTAGTTCCCTGAGAAACAGCGTAGATAAGTGCGATGCCGATGATGCCGATGCTGCCAGCGAAGGCGGTGAGGGCGGTTCTTCCCTTTTTGGTGAACAGGTTTTTAAGGGACAGACCGAAGGATGTCGCAAAGGACATTGAGGGCATCTTTTTGCGTTTTTCGGCTGCTGCCTTTGCCTGCTCTTTGGCGCGCTCGGCGGCTACCTCTTCATCTGTAAGGGGCGCGGTATCGCTTGTCAGCTTGCCGTCAAGCATACGGATTATGCGGGTGGAGTATTTTTCCGCAAGCTCGGGGTTATGGGTAACCATAATGACAAGGCGATCTTTGGCTATCTCTTTGAGAATGTCCATGACCTGAACGCTTGTTTCTGTATCAAGCGCACCGGTGGGCTCGTCGGCAAGAATTATATCGGGGTTGTTGACGATAGCACGAGCGATTGCCACACGCTGCATCTGACCGCCTGACATTTCGGTAGGCTTTTTGCGTATTTGGTCGGCAAGACCGACACGGGCAAGGGCATCAACGGCGCGGGCGCGGCGCTCTTTTTTGGAAACGCCCGTAAGTGTCAGCGCCAGCTCAACATTCTGCAGAACCGACTGATGAGGAATCAAGTTATAGGTCTGAAAAACGAAGCCGATGGAATGATTGCGATAGGTGTCCCAATCGCGATCCTTGAAGTCACGGGTATGCTTGCCGTTGATGACAAGGTCACCCGATGTATACCTGTCAAGTCCGCCGATGATATTCAGCAAGGTGGTCTTGCCGCAGCCCGAAGGACCGAGAATGGATACAAACTCACTTTCGCGGAATTGCAGGTCTACGCCCTTAAGTGCGTGGACAGTTTCACCGCCGGTGACATAGTCTTTTTTGATCTGTCTAAGCTCAAGCATTGATATTATCCTTTCTGATTTTAAATTTCAATCACAATCATTATACACCATTTTTCCCTCTATTTGTAAACTAATGTGAAATAAATTGAATAAAATTAAAAAAACAACAGAAAAAACTCGGTTTCCCGAGTTTTTTCGATGGCTTGTTCTATTTAGTCTATCACTCTTATCTCAATGTCGCCGCTTGTGGTTCGGGCAACACATTTGCCCACAGCGGAATCGGATTGGGGAACGCGGACATCTCCGCTGACGGTGTCGGCATCAAAGTTCTTGTCGCTGAGCAGGCTTGCTTCGATATCTCCGCTTGTGGTCTTGAGGCTCAGCTCTGCCCCGTCGCAACGGTCAAGCTCAATATCTCCGCTGACGGTCTTGATCTGCAGCTTACCCTCCGCCACTACACTTGAAAGATCAATATCGCCGCTTGTAACGGTCAAGGTCATATCACCGCTGCAGCTTATATCTTTGGCTTCCATATCTCCGCTTGTAGTTGTGGCGGTAAGCTCCTCTGCCGTGATATTGCTGATTTTCAGGTCACCGCTTGTGGTGACAAGGGTCAGACCTTTAATGGTGAACTCATCGGAAATATAGATATCCCCACTTACTGTTTTAAGATAAAACTCCTCAAATTGGGTCTTGGGAAGGTCTATCCTTATGTATTTTTTCTCAACGAAAAAGCTTATGTGTTCATACCAACGACGTGTATCGTGCTGCTCTATGACAAGCTTTCCGTCGGATACAAAGACCGAATGCTCCATATTTTTACTGTCGACGCATTTTACAGTGCATTTGTCGTCCGCTGAGGGGTATATGAGTATATCGCAATCAAGTATATCGGTCTTTATGGAGTCAAAACTTTCTGCTATGACATATTCGGTCAGTTCGGTTTCGGGGGCTCTGAGGTTGCGAAAATCAAAGCCCGATGCCGCAGCACCGCAGACCATCAGGATAATTCCGAGAGCAAATGCGATTCCTGCAATTATAAGCCACACTTTTGTTCCTTTTTTCATATTATTCACCTCTCTTGATGAACAGGGATTTTATTCCCTTTGCAACCATTTTGGTCAGCCATACAACACCTTTGGCAACAAGGTTACTGAACATAATGCCCAAAATGCCGATCGCTACACATACAAGTCCCGCGCCGATTGCAAATATTGCTTCGCCAAAAAAGTTTTGCATAATAAATGCAGGAGCGGCGAACAGCGCAACTGTAACACCGCTGACAAGCGCCGCACCGAATGAGGCATAAAGAGCAATAACTACCGACCAAATACCGACATAGATACCGAAAATTGCCGAAAGCACTCCGATAAGTATACTTCCCCAAATGGGTGCTGTAATGCATATCAAGGCTATTTCCGCTCCGCTGAGCTTACGCTTTGACTTGGTAGTGGCTTTGACCACCTTGGGCAACGGCATTTCCATAAGTATCTGTGCCGCCGCGTCGGCAGGTGTACCCACTGCGGCAACCGCCTCTTCTTCGGTCATTCCGTCCTCGATGCGGTCGTCGATCATTTCGCGGTAAAAATCAAGCGATCTTTCTATGTCCTCCAAGGGTAAGCCTGCAAGTCTGCCTCTGAGTTCAAATAAGAATTGTTCTTTATTCATGGGATTTACCCTCCCTTGTTACAAAATTATAAATTGCCATTATCTCTTTCCACTCCTCGGAAAAAGCCTTGAGCCGTTCTTTGCCCGCTTCGGTTATGCAATAGTATTTTCTCAATCTGCCGTTATACTCTGCAGAGCGGACCGTAAGAAGCCCCGAGCCTTCAAGCCTTCGCAAAATGGGATATAAGGTCGACTCGGACACGGCAACGTATGGACTTATGTCCTTTATTATTTGGTAACCATAGGACTCCCCGTCCTTGATTGCGGCAAGGACACAAATATCGAGAAGCCCTCGTTTCATCTGTATATCCATAAAATACCTCCCTTTGTGTAATACTATACATTGCATAGTATTGTTTGTCAAGGGGTATTTATAAAAAATAAAAGCACCTTAGCCGGTGAACGCGGCGCACTAATCGCGCCGGGTTATGGAAAAGATGCTTTTAAAGCAAAACAATAATTATGTACTTATCTCTTCAGGTCGCTTTTGAGGATGGCGTAGCGGTGGCAGTCGTGATAGCCAAGGCGGTTGCGGCGAAGCTCACGAGCCATTCCCTCATAGGACATTCCCGCCTTACGCATTACGCCGCCCGACGCGGGATTGCGCACGCAGTGAGCAGCGGAGATGCGGTTTAAGCCTTCTTCGGAAAGCAGGAACCTGACCATTTCTTCTGCCGCCTCGCTCATAAGTCCCTGATGCCAGAAATCGCGGCTGAGGTAGTAACCAAGCTCTGCACTGTTGTCTCTTTCGTTAATTTCAACACCGATGCCGCCGATAAACTCCCCTGTTTCTTTGAGCTCGATGGCGCGGTAGAACCATTTTCCTTCGTCATCCTTGCACTGAGCTATCCAAGCATTTGCATCATCAATAGAGTCATAGCAAATCGTGAGAAAGCGGGTGGTCTCTTCGTCGGAAAGAATGTTATAAAGCGCCTGCGCGTCTTTTTCCTCAATGGGGCGCAGGATGAGGCGGGGAGTAACCAGAACTTTACCTTTCAGCATACTTAAACCTCCAGAAGTTTTTTATCTTCTTTTGTAAGCTCGAGCTTTTCAAACATATCGGGGCGCTTTTCGCGGGTTATTTCGAGAGACTGTTTTCTTCTCCACTTGCGGATATTTTCGTGATGTCCCGACAAAAGCACATCGGGCACGCGGATATCGCGCCACACCTCAGGGCGGGTGTATTGGGGATATTCAAGCAGGCCGCTGAAGTGGCTTTCATCCTCAAAGGATGCGCTTTCCGCAAGCACACCGGGAACCATTCTTCCCACCGCGTCGGCAATGGTGATGGCGGCGATCTCACCGCCTGTCAGAACGAAATCTCCCAAGGATACCTCTTCGTCGATACATTCATCTATAAAACGCTGGTCGATGCCCTCATAATGACCGCAGACGATGGCAAAGCGCTGACGATTAAGCAATTCCACCGCCTTTTGCTGAGTAAAGGTCTTTCCTCTCGGAGACATCAGCAAAGTATGTACCTGCTCCCCTCCCTTGACCTCTTCAAGGCAACAGGCAAGGGGCTCGCAGAGCATTATCATTCCCTGACCTCCGCCGTAGGGGTAATCATCGGTGCGGCGGTAACGGTCGGTGCAATAGTCGCGGATATTGTGGCAACGGATATCAAGCAATCCGTCGCGGCGGCCTCTGCCTATCATACTTTCCTGCAAAAATGCATCCACCGTTTCGGGAAAAAGTGTCAGTATGTCAATCCTCATCGGGCAACATTCCTTCAATAGTTTCTATCTCTATAAGTTGTTTCTTTACATCATAGCCGCGGGAAAATGCAGGAACATCGGGAACAAGTATCTCCACCTTATCGCTTTCAATGACATATAGCATTGATGCGGTGCTTTCGCGGACCTCGCGAAGAGTTCCGATTATCTTTTTGGTTCTGCGGTCATATACCTCAAAGCCGTAAAGATCGCTGTAAAATACGTGGCCGCGGGGCATATCTATATCCTTTCGGTCGGCAATGACCGTCTTGCCTTTAAGGGACATAGCCGCCTCAACGGTGTTGATACCCTCAAGCTTTGCAAGAACAAAGCCCTTGTGGGTACGGCTGGACAGTATTCTATATTTTTCTGTGCCGACGGTTACCGCAGCAATGCGCTTGAAAAAGCCGTCGTCACAGTAATTCTCTATCTTCACCTCACCTGCAATGCCGTGGGTGTTGACTATTTTTCCGCACTCTACAGGCTTCATTCTGCTTTTTCCTTTTCTCTGGGGTCAATGCGCTCGGCAAGCTTGACCTTGGCGGAATTGAGACGGTTTTGTATTTCTTCCTTAAGCTCTACAGGGAAGGTGATTATATACTCTTTGGTAGAGCCGTGGATACGCAAAAAGAAGCGCTTATCATTCATCTGCTCAATGGCATAGAACTCCATTTCGGAGAAAAGGACCTTTTTGCCGCTGTAAACCAGTCCGTCAGTTGCCATTCCCGACTTTACCAAAAATGCAGAGCCCACATAGATAGCCATACCTGCGGGATAGAGCCAAGGATATGTAAACTCGCTTGCCTTGAAGATAACAAGTCCAAGCACTGCAACAGCAAGAATAAGATTGCCTATAAACTGTCCCGAAATAGCGCCCTTTATGCGAACCTTTGAGTTATTCACCGTTGCCATAAGGTTCTTTGCAATAAGAAAGATCACCACAAGTGACATTACTATATCAAAAGTTTTCATAATTTACCTCCGCATTATTTCGACTAACTACAACCATTATAACAGTTTTCGTCAGTAAAATCAATGGAAGTTGATTGACTTTTAGGCTTATAATGTGTAAACTTTATGTGAGATAAAGACAATAAGCAATTCATCAGGTTTTAAAAGGAGACAAGACTATGCTTAAAGAAAAAATTGCAGCGCTCAAGCTGCCTGATTTTCCCGCAACCCGTGAGCAAGCAATTGAAGTTCTTCTCCGCGAAGAATACGGATATCTTCCCCCCAAGCCCATATCTATGAGTTGGGAAGACGAGATAACCGTACCCCGCTTTTGCGCAGGCAAAGCGCCCTTGCACAAGGTTACACTCAGCTGCGTAATGCCCAATGGAAAGACCTTTTCTTTTCCTATTTATGTTGCCATCCCCGTTGACGGAAAGGCTCATCCCGCATTTTTGCATATAAACTTCCGCGACAGTGTGCCCGACCCTTATCAGCCCTCCGAGGAGCTGTGCGATAACGGCTATGCAGTGTTCACCCTCTGCTATAATGATATAACAAAAGATGATGACGATTTCACAAGCGGACTTGCAGGTGTGCTTTTTGAAAATGGTGAGCGCAAAAGCGATACCGATTGCGGTAAAATAGCTATGTGGGCTTGGGGCGCACAGCGTGTAATGGATTATATCCTTACACAGCCCGGTGTTATCCACGAGCGTGTTACAGTTGTCGGGCATTCCCGTTTGGGTAAGACCGCACTTTTGGCAGGCGCTACCGACGAGCGTTTTTATTGCGCCATTTCCAATGACTCGGGATGCTCCGGCGCCGCTATCACCCGCGAAAAGCAGGGTGAGACGGTCAAGAGCATAGCTGAGGAATTCCCCTTCTGGTTCTGCAAAAACTACTACAAATACAAAGACAATGAGCACAATATGCCCTTTGACCAGCATTGGCTCATCGGCTTGCTTGTGCCCCGTTATGCCTATGTCGCATCGGCTGCAAACGACCTGTGGGCAGACCCCGCTTCGGAGCATTTAGCTTGTGTTGCAGCTGGCGAACTGTGGGAAAAAGACGGATTTATTACTCCCGACCGTCCCCCGCGGATCGGTGACAGCTTCCACGAGGGCAAGGTAGGATATCACCTTCGCGCGGGAGAGCATTTCTTCAGCCGCGAGGATTGGCTGAACTTTATGGCGTTTCTTAGGAAAAAGGGTTGATTTTTAGCATTTTTATTGCAAAAATGTTATTGATTTTATTGCAAATATAATATATAATTTATTTGTTAGCATGTAATTGTAAATAATTTTAAAGGAGGCTACATTCCAATGGCCAAAATAATCACATCCAAGGAAGCAGCTGCCCTGATCAAGAGCGGCGACTCCGTTATGTTCGGCGGATTTGTCGGTTGCGGTACTGCTATGGGCGTTGTAAACGAACTGGCAAAGCTTGGCACAGATAACCTCACAGCTATGTGTAACGACGGCGGCAGGATCAATCCTGACGGCAGCTTTTACGGCATTGCTTCTCTGATCCACAACAAGCAGTTCAAGAAGTTCTATGCAACCCATATCGGTATCAATCCCGAGATCGGTCAGCAGATGAATGCAGGCGAGATGGAAGTTGTTCTGGTTCCCCAGGGCTCTTTTGCTGAAATGATCCGCGCAGGCGGTGCAGGTCTCGGCGGCGTTCTGACCCCCACCGGTGTAGGCACCATTACCGAAGGTTTTGAATATGTTCACAGCAAGGTCAACGTCGATGGCAGAGATTATCTGCTTCTCAAGCCTCTTAAGGCTGATTTTGCAGTTATTGAAGGATTCAAGGTCGACAAGGCAGGCAATGTCTGCTACCACGGCACAGCCCGCAACTTCTGCCCCCTGATGGCAACAGCAGCAAAAACTGTTATCGTCGAAGCAGAAAACCTTGTTGAGATTGGCGAGATCGATCCCGACAATGTTGTAACACCCGGTATTTTTGTTGATTACATTGTCTATGACGGAGGTAACAAATAATGGATAAAGCTCAAATCAAGGCAGTTATCGCCACTCGTGCTGCAAAGGAACTTAAGGACGGCGATATCGTCAATCTGGGTATTGGTATTCCTACCCTTATCCCCGCTTACCTTCCCGAAGGCGTTAAGATCAAGCTGCAGGCAGAATGCGGAATGATCGATGCAGGCGGACCTCCCACAGAAGCAAATGCTGATCCCGATCATATTTGTGATGCAGGCGGACAGCCTTCTTCCATTATGACAGGCGGTGCATTTATTGATTCTTCCATGTCCTTTACTATGATCCGTGGCGGTCACGTCAACGGCACATTCCTGGGCGCTCTGCAGGTCGACGAAAAGGGCAATCTGGCAAACTGGATCATCCCCGGTAAGACCGTTCCCGGTATGGGCGGCGCTATGGACCTGGTTGTCGGTGCTAACAAGGTTATCGTTACTATGGAGCATACCGCAAAGGGCAACCACAAGATCCTTAAGGAATGCAACCTCCCCCTCACCGCTGTTAACTGCGTTGATATGATCATCACCGAAATGGGTGTTATGAATGTCACCGACAAGGGCATCGAGCTGGTTGAGATCCATCCCGAGTTCACCGTTGAGCAGGTTCAGGAAGCTACCGGCGCAACTCTTATCATCAGCCCCGACCTCAAGCCCATGGATATCTGAGTACTAACTGAATATCAGTTATAGAAAAAGAACGAAGCGCAACGCTTCGTTCTTTTTTATTTCATTAATTTAAGGTGTGATTGGCGTGTCGGGTACTGCGGGTGTGGGCGGTGCGGTGTGCGCCGTACATACCTGCATTGTATAGGTGGAAGGCTTGAACAAACCGCCTGCAAGCTCGGTATCGGTCACGGTATAAGGCAGACAATATGCCTGATCGGTGATATTTATACCTGCGGAGGGGTAAAGACGGCGCAAACTTAATGCGCTGACGGTTTTCAGAGCTGTTTCGGGGCAATAAGCATTGGCAATTCTACCCGTGGTGGTGTCTATCTGTATTGCCATATGGGTGGTGCAGCTTTCCTTGGGTACATCCTCACGGGCGACATATGCTGTTGCCACACGACTGCCGCGGCGGTCGATCTCGCAAAGGTCGGTTGCCAGCATTCCGCTGTCAAGACAGTAATTGACCTTGACCATATCGGTCTTAAGCTCAAACTTTGCATCAGGAAGGTCTGCATGCACCTGCTCCATAACATCGTGCCATATCTGCAGTGCAGGGTTTGTGGAGAACTTTTGCAGGCTCTGCTGCTTGTCATAACCAAACCATACAACACCTACATAATAAGGGGTGATTCCCGCAAACCAACGATCATTATCCGCAGAAGTCGTACCGGTCTTACCACCTACTTCGATTCCTTCAATGGCAGCTTTTTTACCCGTACCGTCGGTGACAACATTGGTGAGTATCTGCACCATATAATCACGGGTCTTCTGACTCATGGCGGTAGTAGTAATGGGGGCATTATCCAAAAGCATTTCACCGTCGGAATCATAAATTGCGGTATACATAATAGGGGTAGTGTATTTTCCGTCGTTTACAAAGGAGCAATAGGCAGCTGTCATTTCATAAACCGAAACGCCCTTTGTCAGACCGCCCAATGCAAGAGGACTGTAATCAAGGTCGGACTTGATACTTTGCGTTCCGTCACTGTTGGTAACTACCTGACGGTCAATTATGGTGGAAATACCCATATTCTTGGTCAGGAAGTTATATGCGCGTTTTACCCCCACACGCATAAGCACATCAACGGCAACCGTATTGTGGGATTTACCTACTGCGGTGTAAATGGTACAAAGTCCGCTGTAGGTTCGACTTTCGTTAAGAGGCCAGCCTGTGGAACGGACTGTAAAATCCTTTGGTGCGTCGTCAACTACCGAAATAGGGGTAATAAGACCGTATTCTATAGCGGGAGCATATACGCTGAGCGGCTTAATGACCGAACCGGGCTGACGATATGTCATAGTAGCACGGTTTAATACAAGGTCTGCAGTTTTTTCACCTCTGCCGCCGTAAAGCGCCTTGACATGACCGGTGTAGGGATCCATAAGCACCATACCCGCCTGAGGATAGGTACCGTCGTTACCAAGATCACCGGGGAAGGTCTCTTCGTTGCAGAATACACTGTCCATTGCCGCCTGAATGTCGGGATCAATGGTAGTTACTATCTTAAGACCGCCGTTATAAACAAGACGGGATGCCAACGCTTCACTGTAGCCCTTTTCTTCCTGCAGATCCTCTATGACCTGATCTATCAGCGCATCAACGAAATAGGAGCGAACAGTGGTGCTCTCATCTTCTCCCCCAGTTACTCCTGCCACTTCTTCCATCATAGCTACATCATACTCAGCCTGAGTGATATTTCCCCATTTGAGCATTTCACCGAGAACTGTCTCGCGACGCTCTTTGTTATATTCCGGGAAACGAATAAGGTCGTATTTGTAGGGATTCTTGGTGATGCCCGCAATGGCGGCACACTCCGCAAGGGTAAGCTCGTCAAGGTCTTTGTTGAAATATTCAAGGGCTGCCTGCTGAACACCATAAGCGCCTCTGCCCAAATATATGGTATTGAGATAAAGCTCTAAAATATCTTCCTTTTCGTACTCCTCTTCAACGGCTAAGGCACGCATTACCTCCTGTATCTTTCTCTTTACAGAGGTCTCATCCTCGCCCGTCAGGTTTTTAATAAGCTGCTGGGTTATGGTACTTCCTCCGCCGAAGTTATCACGGAATGACACAACATAGTTCAGCGCCGCGCCGATGGTGCGCTTCCAGTCAACGCCCGAATGTGTGTAGAATCGGGCATCCTCAACCGAAATAAAGGCAAGCTGCAATTGTTCGGGAATATCCGCAAGGGATACCCATACGCGGTTTTCATCGCCGTGAATGGTATCAAGCAGCTGCTCCTTGCCGTTATCGTCAACATAATATACGTGGGTGGTAAGGTCAAGACGATAAGCGCTCAGGTCGATATCCACCTCGGGGTTGACATATTTGTTGATATACACCGCAAAGCAGGCAGCGCAAATGCCCACGCAAAGCAGTCCGATAAGGATGATTGTGATAAGGGTCATAAAGAAGCCCTTGCCTATCTTGCCCGCTATTCGCCAGCCTTTGTTTTTCTTTTTCTTCTTTTTCCTTTTGACTTTTACTTCTTCATTTTCCATTTTAATACCTCATATCAAAAAGACGATTGCCTCAAAATGCTTATAAGACTCCATATTATTTGATTATAGTATACCACATAATTTGAAATTTTCCATATATAAATAGTAAATTTGCATTGACTCAGACCCGCTTCGGTTATATAATCTGTCACGGAGTGATAAAATATGACCTTTACCGATTATTCAAACAGTTTCAATTGGATAACCACAGGCGGAAATTGCGACAAGCTGGTGGATGTTTTTCACGTTGTACCAACCAGTTGGTACGGCAAAGAGGATGAAACCTTAAGTGAGATATCCAATACTCAATACCGCGAAATGTCCACCTTCAATGTATCTTTTCAAGCAAGCGTGTTTGAGACCGAGGCCAATATTTTTGCTCCCCATTACCGTCAACTTGAGCCCTATTATTGTCTTGAGCTTTCCCTTGAAGAGCGAATGAAAAAAGAGTCTGAAGAGCCCAAGCAGGATGTTTTTGACGCTTTGGATTATTATTTTGAAAACTATAATAACGGCAGACCTTTTATTTTGTCGGGACATTCACAAGGCTCTATTTTACTGCTCAGTGTCCTTTCTGAGTATATGTTTATGTATCCCGAACGCTACGAAAGAATGATCGCCGCCTATCTCATCGGATATTCGGTCACAGAGGAGTACCTTCAAGCAAATCCCCATCTCCGTTTTGCCGAAGGCGCGGGCGATACGGGAGTCATAATTTCATATAATACCCAATCTCCCACCCTTACCTCTCCCAATCCCCTTGTTAATCCCGGGGCTTTGGCGATCAATCCCATTTCTTGGACAAGGAGTGAGGAGCTTGCTCCCGCATCGCAGTCACTGGGCTCAAGGATCAAGGGCAGGGATATTCCTCACTTTGCCGATGCACGCATTGACAAGTCAAAAAATGCCCTTATCTGTTCCACTCCCGACCCTCGCAGAATGAAGAGTGAACT
>CAZOSH010000020.1:0-11405 GCA_964582395.1 uncultured Oscillospiraceae bacterium
CTGCCTCGGTGTGCTGATTAGGGTGGCTGTTAGGCCTATGAGATCGGTCTTTTAGTGATTCCCATGTTCCGTCGTACCGTCGTTGCCATCGATACACATATTGGCGATTTACCTTGTATCTGATTGCCGCTTTGGTGACACCGTATTTGCTCGCGTATTTCAAAAGGGATTGACGAAACTGCATATCCTGTGTTATCTTGTTCATGACGAATGGTTGATCCTCCTGTCTGTTTTGTCTGAGCAACTTAACTGTAACACAGGATCTTCCATTCGTCATCTTTTATTTTTTCGTCTTTGTAACACATCAATTGTAAACCTACATGTTCTTTTCCGCAGCTTTGCCGTTGCTATTGACGGGCACTGTACAATTTGGTAAAATATATATTTAGTGAGATTTTTTGGCGTTTTAAAAATTTTTTCGATTTTTCGGGAACTTTTTTAACCTGCCCAAAGTCTTATATTTCGGCGCCTGAAAAAGGGCCAAAAAACGTGTTCAAAATTAGAAAAAATAAAAACAAAAAGGAGAAACCAAAATGAAAAAGATCTTAGCACTTATCCTGGCACTTATGATGATGCTTACTTTTGTCGCTTGCGGCAAGGGCGAGGAGACCCCCAACGACACCAACACCGACAAGACAGAAGACACCACAGGCCTTAAGGACGTTACCGATGCTCCCGTTGACATTCTCAACAACATCTGGGGCAAGGTTGCAGAAGAGAGCAAGTTCCCCGTAGCAGGCGGCGATATGGACAATGCTAATATGGAAGGTGCCGGCATTGTCAAGGATGCCGCATATATCGGCGCGACCCTTTATGTTCCCGAAGCAGATCAGTCCAAGGTCGACTCTGTTGCTTCCATGATGCATATGATGAACGCAAACAACCTTACCGTTGCCGCTTATCACTTTGCTAACGGCGGTGATATCGAAGCATTTGCACAGATAATGCGCGATGTTCTTATCGGCAACCAGTGGATGTGCGGCTTCCCCGAGAAGCTTTACATTGTTCAGGTGGGCAACGAGAGCCTGATCGTTATGTTCGGCATTGAGGCTGCCACCTCCGTCATCATCCCCGCAATCGGTGAAGCTTATTCCGCAGACAGCCTTAAGGTTCTCTTTGAGGAAGCTTTCCCTGCATAAGTTTTAAAACAGAAAGAGTGTAAAATATGCTTTTTTCAAGTATAACCTTTTTATACTACTTTCTCCCCATAACCTTAATATTGTGCCTTGCGCTTCCTAAAAGGTTGCGCAATGGCGCAATTCTTTTAACAAGCCTGATTTTTTACGGATGGGGAGAACCTAAATATATTATATTTATGGTAATTTCTATCCTTGTCGGCTGGGTATCCGGTTTGTTCACCGAAAAGTTTGCCGATAAGGGTAAATGGCTTGCGCGTCTGCCCATGATAATATCGACAACAGTATGTCTGGGTATGTTAGGCTACTTTAAGTATGTTGACTTCTTTATTGACAATTTCAACAAGGTAACAGGCCTTAGCGTTCCCCTGCTGCGTATTGCTCTGCCCATCGGTATCAGCTTCTACACCTTCCAGATACTCAGCTATGTTGTAGACGTTTACCGAAAGGACACCAAAGCGCAAAAGAGCCTTATCAATTTCGGCGCTTATGTTACCATGTTCCCTCAGCTGATTGCAGGTCCTATAGTCAGATATACCGATATCGCAGTACAGCTTGAGGACAGACGTACCACCTTTGAAGGTGCCGCATTGGGCATCCGCCGTTTTATAATAGGTCTGTCCAAAAAGGTACTTGTTGCAAACCTTTTAGGTGAGCTGTGCGACATTTTCAAGGCATCAGATGATAAATCTGTGCTTTTCTACTGGCTTTATGCCCTTGCTTTGGTGCTGCATATCTACTTTGACTTTTCCGGTTACAGCGATATGGCTATCGGCATCGGCAAGATATTGGGCTTTAATTTTTGCGAAAACTTCAACTACCCCGTTATCTCCAAGTCGGTCTCAGAATGGTGGAGAAGATGGCATATGTCTTTGGGCACCTGGTTCAGAGATTATGTCTATATTCCCCTCGGCGGCAACCGAGTAAGCACAGGCAGATGGATATTCAACACGTTGGTGGTTTGGGGTCTTACAGGCTTTTGGCACGGAGCAGACTGGAACTTCATAGTATGGGGACTCTATTTTGCAGTATTCCTTATGCTTGAAAAGTTCTTCCTGGGCAAGTGGCTCAAGAAGGCAGGTGCGCTCTCCCACCTCTATGTTGCAGTAGTAATGCTGGTCAGCTTTGTTATCTTCAACGGCGTAGATATGAAGGAGTCTCTCTCCTATATTGCCGCAATGTTCGGCGCAGGAAACGAGAAGCTTATCAGCGCAGAGTTTATCTACTATCTGCGCAGCTACGGAATAGTGCTTATCTTTGCACTTGTCGGCGCAACACCCCTTCTTAAGAGCCTTGTGGAGAAGGCAAAGAAAAACAGCACTGTCGAAAAGGTATTCAACACTGTTGAGCCCTTTGTGTTGCTTGCTTTGATAATTGTAGTTACCGCATTTTTGGTAGACGGAAGCTTTAATCCCTTCCTCTACTTCCGCTTCTGATGGAGGTGCTGTATGACAACTAAGACTAAAAACCTTACAGTCACCATACTGTTTGCCTGCTTTTTGGCAGCAATGTCCATCTTCGCATGGGTAAAGCCTGCAGATGCAGAATCGCTTTCAGAGCGCAGACCCTTGGATCAATTCCCCGAGCTGAGTCTTGACACAATAATCTCTGCTGATTTTATGAACAGCTTTGAATCCTACGCTCTTGACCAGTTCCCCCTGCGTGACTCCTTCAGAGCAGTCAAAGCATTTACCGCGCTGAATATTATGGGACAGATGGATGTCAACGACCTCTATGTAAAGGACGGCGTTGTTTCCAAGGTGGAATACCCCACCAACCCCGAATCCATCAAAAACGCAACCGACACATTTAACACCATATATGATAAGTATATCAAGGGCAAGGCAAACAAAGTCTACACCACCATTGTCCCCGATAAAAACTATTATATGGCAAACAAGTACGGTTATCTGTCCATCGACTATGCCGAAATGGCTGAACTTTATAAAAACAATATGCGCTTTGCCGAGTATATCGAGATATTCTCCCTGCTTGATATGTACGATTATTATAAGACCGATACACATTGGAAGCAGGAAAACATCTACGATGTGGCTCAGTTTATCGCTGAAAAGATGGGCGTAGAGCTGAAGGCTGACTATACCGAAAACACCTTAGGCGAAATATTCAAGGGCGTTTACGGATATCAGTTTGCACTGAGCTTTGAAAAGGACGAGCTGAAATATATGACCTCCGATTTCCACAAGGATCTGAAGATCTACAGCTATGACTCAGGTACGGCTGTTGAGATCCCCATGTATACCTTGGAAAAAGCCGAGGGCAAGGATCCCTATGATATCTTCCTGTCGGGCGCAAAGGTTTCATTGATCACCATTGAAAACCCCAACGCAACAACCGATAAGGAACTCGTTATCATCCGTGACTCCTTCGGCAGCAGCCTTTCTCCCTATTTTGCGGAAGGCTACTCAAAGATAACCATTATCGATCCCCGCACCTTCGGCGGTTCGACCTTCAAGTATTTTATTGACAACGGCGTTATCGATTTTGAAGGCGCTGATGTACTGTATATGTTCAGCACCACTCTGCTCAACAACAGTGTCGAGCTGAAGATATTCTGATAAACTTGTCAAAAGAGAGCGAGAAATCGCTCTCTTTTTTGCTTTTGGTCTTGTAATAATTTCCTTTTAGGTGTAAAATGTATCTGTTATAAATATTTATTTAGGAGTGTATATAATGAAAGTTCTCGTTATCAATGCAGGTAGTTCCTCTCTCAAGTATCAGCTTCTTGATATGCCTCAGGGCACTGTTCTGGCAAAGGGTCTTTGCGAAAGAATCGGCATCGACGGCAAGTATAAGTATGAAGCAAATGGTGAAAAGCTTGAGGGCGATACCCCCATGCAGAACCATTCTGACGCTATCCGCTTTTTGACCGGTATGCTTGTTGACGCTAAGTGCGGCGTTATCAAGGATATGAAGGAGATCGACGCTGTCGGTCATCGCGTTGTTTCCGGCGGTGAAAAGCTTTATGAGTCTGTTCTCATCACCGAAGAAAGCAAGAAGGCAATCGAAGAGTGCATCCCCCTGGCTCCTCTCCACAACCCCGCAAACCTCACCGGTATCAAGGCTTGTGAAGAAGTTATGCCCGGTGTTCCCCAGGTTGCAGTATTTGACACCGCTTTCCACGCAAAGATGCCCAAGAAGGCATACATATATGCTATCCCCTATGAGTACTACACCAAGTACGGCATCCGCCGCTACGGCTTCCACGGCACTTCTCATCGCTATGTTTCCGAGCAGTGTGCAAAGGCTATGGGCAAGGATGTAAAGGATCTGCGCATCATCACCTGCCATCTGGGCAACGGCTCTTCTATCTCCGCTGTTGACCACGGCGTAAGCGTTGACACCACTATGGGTCTCACTCCTCTAGAAGGTCTGCCTATGGGTACCCGCTCCGGTAACATCGACCCCGCTATCGTTGAGACCCTCTGCGATAACGAAGGTCTGAGCGTTAAGGAAGTTCTCAACATCCTCAACAAGAAGTCCGGTGTACTGGGTGTTTCCGGTGTTTCCTCCGACTTCCGCGATATAGCTGCCGCTGCAAAGGAAGGCAACGAGCGCGCTGCTTTGGCAAACGAAATGTTCATCTACTCCGTCAAGAAGTTCATCGGCGCATACGCTGCTGCTATGGGCGGTGTTGATGCTATCGTATTCACCGCAGGTGTCGGCGAAAACGACAAGAGCTTCCGTCTGCAGATGACCGAAGGTCTGGAGTTTATGGGTGTTAAGGTTGACGCAGAAAAGAACGATGTTCGCGGCAAGTTTGCCGAGATCACCGCTGAAGGCGCAACAGTTCGCACCTTTGTTATCCCCACCAACGAAGAGCTGGTTATCGCAATGGATACCGAAGCTATCGCAAGCAAGTAAGATAATACATAAAACTCAAAGACAGCGCGGAGTTATTCTGCGCTGTCTTTTAAAATATTTATCCCGCGCCGTCACATTTGCCCCCTTTTATTCGTTTATATATACAAAGGATAAAAACACGGAGGACATAATGCTAATCTACACCCAAATGCTAAACTCAAATGAGGAAAGAACCCTCTTTGAGAATATCTATGTCAAATACCGCAATGCAATGTATTTTGCGGCATTTGGTATTCTGCACCACGAAGAGGATGCAGAAGATGCGGTGCATAAGGCATTTTTGTCCATTCTCAAACACACTCGTAAGCTTAAAGACTCACCTGAGCAAAGCCTTTGCGCTTTCGTTGTCACCGTGGCACAAAACAAATCTATAGATATTCTTCGAGCAAAAGCACGGCGAAACGAGACCGAGCTTGATGACTCCCGTTTTTACTCAGCCGGTCAAGCCTTGGAGACTTCCCACATTCCTTTGGCGCGGTTGGAGCCTCACTATCGTCAGGTGCTTATTCTCAGATATGTCTACGGATATAGTGTCAAGGAGTCAGCAGATATTATGTCGCTTTCCCCCGCTGCACTTCGCAAGCTGACCGAACGCGCCAAGAAAAAGCTTCTCTCCATCCTTAACGAAAAGGAGGGACAACTATGAGTATCTGCACATATAACAAAAAGGCATTGACCGATATGATCAAAGCCGACAGTGAAAAACTGGGCGAGCAGTATTTGTCAGAGGAGACCAAGCGTGACTTTTCCATATCCTTTGAAGACAAAATGGCTCTTTTGGAAAAATGGGATGCCGAATATCGCAAAAGACGGCGCCGTAATATTATTATAATATCCGTAATAGCTGTCATTGCAGCGTTGCTTTTGGGACTGTTTTTCTACGGATATATCAAGATGACCTATATCAACCGCACGTATGAGGGCTATATGTGGGTGCAAGGGGAGCTTGACCAAGGCTATGAAGAAGTAACGGTCAAAATCAAAGGAAAAGGCGGCCCCTCTTCTTATTATGACTATGAAAAGAAAAGCGCTATCCCTGCGTGTCTTTTATAGGCGACATTACGGTACTAAAAGGCGAAGAGCAGTTATATCACTATAGTGGCGTTTTTCTGAGTTGCTCCTTTATAGAACTACATTCACCTTGGCGATCTCCATTGGATGAGTCTATACCTACGGTAAGCGCCGCTATACATACCGACGCCTTGATTTCTGAGATCATTATTTATCCCTGCGACGAAGATGACCAATATACGCTGATCGAGGGAAACAAATATGTTTCGGAGTGGAGCAGCGACGGAAGTATTGTCATTTATGCATCCTTTTTTGATGACCCTAATCTGACCAAAATAGACAAGCTTCGCTTCTCCACCACCTCACATTATACCGACAATCGCCCAAAATAATATACTCACTCAGCCGCTTGTGAATGCCGTCCCAAGCGGTTTTTCTTTACAAAAATGTATTTTTAGGGTATAATTATTCCATCCTTTGTTTATTTTATCACAACAAAAGGAGGGTAACATATGGGTGGAGTCCAATTTTGGGATATGTCTGTATGGACCTTTATTATTGAATTAGGCGTACTTTTTGGAGCTATGCTCATTGCAAACCTTCTCCGCCGCACCATCGGTCCGCTGAGAAAAAGCCTTATTCCCAGCTCGGTCATAGGCGGATTTATTCTGCTTATCGCAAACTTCCTTTATCAGAAAATAACCGGCTACGCACTGTTTGCAAAGCTGGATATGGAGCTTTTCACCTATCATTGCTTAGGTCTCGGCTTCATTGCTCTTGCCCTTAAATCCAGTGACCGTCAAAACAGCAATACCAACGGAAAGGACATTTTCAACACCGGTGTGACCGTTGTTGCTACATATCTTATTCAGGCGTTAGTGGGCCTGGGTATCACCTTCGGGCTTTCCTACCTTATAAACAATTGGGCAAACAGCGGTCTGCTTCTTCCCATGGGCTACGGTCAGGGTCCCGGTCAGGCATATAACTGGGGAAATATCTATGAGACCGCAACAAACTACCCCGCCTTTGAAAACGGCGCATCCTTTGGTCTGACCATTGCTGCTATGGGCTTTATTGCCGCAAGCATCGGCGGTGTTATCCATCTGCAGATAATGAAGAAAAAAGGCAGAGTTAAAAATGAGCTTTTTGCCGATCAGTCAGAGCCTATCACCGCAATGCAGGTCTGTGAAAAAGGTGAGATCCCTCTCACAGAATCACTTGATAAGCTGACAGTACAGTGCGGTCTTATCTTTTTGACCTATATGCTTACCTTTGGCGCAATGTATCTGCTCTCAATCGGCTGTGATGCCTTGGGCGGATTCTTTGTTAACACCGTCAAGCCTCTTATATGGGGATTTAACTTCCTATTCGGCTCAATTATGTCCATGCTGGTAAAGACCATAATCCGCATCCTCAAGAAGAAGGGCATAATGAAGCGCGAATACCGTAATCCCTTCCTGCTTTCCCGTATTTCGGGAACAATGTTTGACCTGATGGTCGTGGCATCCATTGCGGCAATCAACCTTTCGGCATTTAGGCACAGTGAGTTTGTCGTCCCCTTGATCTTGCTCAGCATTGCAGGCGGTGTTGCTTCCTTCTTCTACGTCCGCGCAGTGTCAAACCGCATATTCCCCACCTACCGTGACGAGGCATTTTTATCCCTTTACGGAATGTTGACGGGTACTGCAAGCACCGGTGTTATTTTGCTCCGCGAAATAGACCCCAACTTTGACACTCCCGCCTCTGACAATCTTATTTATCAGCAGCTTTGGGCAATCGTTTTCGGCTTCCCCATGCTTTTGCTACTTGGTATTTCGCCACAGAGCACCTGCCTTACCGTTATCACACTCATAGCACTGACTATACTGTTTGTAATAATGAACCTTATCCTATTCAGAAGCTACATATTTAAAAAGAAGAAATAACTTAAAAAGAGAACCTTGCATCAAGCAAGGTTCTCTTTTTTATCTTTTCCATAGCCTCCAAGTAAAAGCTTTTAGTTACTTACCAATATTGGGAAGACTTGCTGCTGCAATGGACTGACCGACGCGGCGGCTGCTCTCATCGGGAAGATGAATGGTTATAGTCTTTGCAAGTTCGGGGAACTCCTCAGCAAGAACCTTTTGAGCATTTTTATGAATAATGCTTCCTCCCTCACCGGAGGATACGCGACCCATAAGCAGAACGTGCTTGATATCGTAGAAAATAGCATAATAAGCAACTGCATATCCAAAATATGAGCCTATGGTCTCATAGATCTTTGCTGCACGCTCATCGCCCTTTGCCATCAAGCCCTGAACGACCTTAAGTTTCTCTGCAGGGGATGCGCTTTCGTCAAGCTCAATTCCCGCCGCGGGAGCAAGCTTGATAACCGAATCCTGAGAGAAATACTTTACGCCGCAACCATAATCTCCTGACCATTCATCAACCATTGCTTCCTTATTGTAGTCTGCAGGCACAAATGCAAGTTCGTTAAGCCAGCCTGTAATATTTCCGTTGCCGTCAACATAACCGCCTGCTTCACTTGTTCCCATTGCGATACCGAGAACATTGGTGTCACCCAGGTCCATAGCTCCTGCAAGAGCGGTAACATCACCGTCGTTTGCCACCTCGATGGGAACATTTCCAAGTTCCTTGGCAATGTCAGTATAGATATTCTTAACGACCTTTTCAAAGGCATCGGGATTTTCGTTCTTGACCTTAAGGAAAAGCGAGGAAGTCATAATGCGGTTTCCGATAACGACACCAGCGGTGGATACGCCGATAGCATCAACCTTGGGCATTTTGGAAGCTGCAGTCTTCATAGCATCCATAATTCCCTCATAATGATACTGAGGATCGTTCTGGAGCTTGGGGAACCAGACAACCTCTTCGGAATATACCGCTTCACCCTCAATAACTGCGCTCACCTTGCGGTCGCTTCCGCCTGCGTCAAAGCCTATACGGCAACCGTCAAGATGACGACCCACAGGTGCGGCATTTTCGTTGGTGACCGGTGCATTCTCAAGGGAAACGTGAATGACCTCAAAGGGTGCTTCATAAACCTCGGACATAAACTTGCTGTCAAAGGCGCGTATGCCGTCTGCGGCATAGTCCGCTTTCAGTCTGTCAGCAATGACCTTAGAGCCTGCGATAATGATCTTATAACCGCCACGTGCCCAAAGAAGTGTTTTGACGATTCTTTCTACGAAATCGTGGTTTTCTTCATCGTGTCCCGTTCCGTCCTTGAAGACTTCAAGGCTGAATACAGAGGTAAGCCCGTTGTTTCTTTCAAGTCCTATTGCAAGCTTTTCGCCACCCTCTGCCTGAACATTGGCTTCAAAATCACGATATATTACCGACATCGGCATAAAGCCCGGATCAAGGGGCGCATTCACTTTAAGCTTCATAGATGGTTTTTCCTTTCTTGATGGTTCTTTTTACATTAATATCTTTATCGGTAATGATTATATCCGCATCCTTGCCCGCTTCAAGGGATCCGATGCGCTCCGAGCAATGAATTGCAGTTGCAGGATTAAGGGATGCCATCTTAAAAACCTCATATATGGGAAGGTCGGTGTGGGTGATAACATTCTTTACCGCATCATTAAGCTTTAAAACGCTTCCCGCAATGGTACCGTCAGCCAGGCGGCACTCGATTCCTTTTAAGAAAATGGGCTGACCGCCAAGCTCATACTCTCCGTCGGGCATTCCTCCCGCCCGTGTGCAATCGGTTATCAGTACCATCTTGTCACCCTTAAGCTTGGCAACCATAGAGTAAAGACCGGGATTGATATGGAATGTATCTGCTATGACCTCAACCGATACGCTGTCGGAGGTAAGCGCCGCGCCCACAACACCGGGATTTCTGTGAGCAAGGGCTGACATAGCGTTAAAGAGATGGGTGGCGTGGCTTACGCCGTCCTTGACTGCCCCCATTGCCTCCTCATACTTGGCATCGGTGTGTCCCATAGAGATCAGGACATCCGATTCAGCCGCAAGTTTTTTGATACAACTGTGATCCTCATCCATTTCGGGAGCAAGAGTAACATATGTAATGATATCGGCATTTTCCAAAACAAAATCAGCATCGGGCTTAAGAATATTCTCCTCTGCCTGAGCGCCTTTTTTGGAAGGATTGATAAAGGGTCCCTCGGCGTGAACGCCTATGATCTCAGCGCCCTGCCAGGTCTTGCTTTCCTCCTTAAAAGAACGCACAGCATTAAGGGCATCCTCTATTTGTTTCTTTGAAACAGTCATAGTGGTGGGAAGGAATGTCGTAACTCCGTTTTGGGCTATTCCATAAGCCATTTTTCTGATACCTTCCGGGTTTCCGTCAGAGGCATCTTCGCCAAGGTATCCGTGAATATGTATATCAACAAGTCCCGGTGCAACGTAGTTGCCTTCTGCATCAATAATTTCCGCACCGTTAGGTACAAAATCTACTACACCGCAGATCTTACCGCTGTCACTGTCAAATGCCAATGCCTTGCCGCAGACAACCGAATCGGGAAGAACAATATTGCCGTTAGTAATGTATATCATAGCCATTTATTTTACCCCCTACATAACAGACAATTTCCTTTTTTAAAGTATATCATCGTAATGATTCTGCAAACAATATACAGAATGGTACGATTTTTATGTTTTTTGTGCAACGGGAAACGGCTGTGAAACGCAAAAAAGAGAACCAAGCTTGATTTCTTGGTTCTCTTTTTATCTTTTAATCTATCATCATTCGAGCCTTGTCGCCTATGGCATTTACGCTGCGACGATATTCAAGGGGTGACATTCCCGAGAACTTTTTAAACTGACTGCAGAAATAAAAGCTGTTGTCATAGCCCAAGATCTCAGCTATCTGTGACACATTTCGGTCACTTTCACGAAGCAGTTGCTTGGCTCGGTCTATTTTCATAGTGGTGAAAAGCTTCATTGCGCCCATCTGCTTATATTGTGAAAATAGTCTTTTTACATAGGATTGGCTGACGTGGAACTCTTCGGCGATCATACCCAGGGTCAGTTTTTTTGACAGATTGCTTTCCATATAAGAGATCAT
The DNA here is from genome assembly GCA_964582395.1 of uncultured Oscillospiraceae bacterium. Classification (GTDB taxonomy): domain Bacteria; phylum Bacillota; class Clostridia; order Oscillospirales; family Butyricicoccaceae; genus RGIG3513. The sequence goes on from CAZOSH010000020.1 coordinate 11,068, forward strand.
AGCGTCAAGCATAGGAAGGGATCCGCTCTTTCTGTCGGTCTTGCGGGGAGCCTGAGTCTGCCTGTAGAGAGAAATAAGCAGCTGTGCAAGATAGATGCTGATAAGCTGCTCCGCACCGAGTACGGCAGGCTTGCGGCGCTCCAAAGTATTGTCATAAGGGTCATCAAGCTTGGATGAAAACGCCCTTCTGCTTTCTACCAATATTTCGCTGAGGAACTCACGCTGCATAGAATCCACACGCATTATTCTGCCGCCCAAAGCACTCATCGCCTTGGACTTGCACTTAAATGAAACAACCATAACATTCGGTGCAATAGTTCCGTTGGAACGGGTGTTGT